>NZ_JBEXUI010000018.1:103488-164434 GCF_040614395.1 Nocardia sp. NPDC005998
AGACCAACGCAATAGCGAAATCCCCACCCACCCGAAACCGAACCTTCGACCACCCACCCGGTCCCGCCGATACCCACACCGCCACGGACCAAGGCGTCTAGCGGAAGCCGCTACCTACGCGCTACTCAACACATCCCGTCAAACCCGCCCTGAGCTGTGCAGAGAGGCGATCGGTCGGCCGACCGGACCGACCAGCCGAGCGCGGTCTGCCGCAGAACTACGCGTTCCCACAAGGGAATTCGAGTAGCTATCTACTCGGGCTACCGCCCCTCCCCCGGACATACGCTTCTTCCAACGTTGAAGTTCAGAACGAATCGGAGGAAGCATCCAACATTGTGGTAGCGGTCGATCCCCTACACGACCCCGAGGTGCGGCTGCACGCACAAGCGCGGGTGCAAGGAACGACGTCACCGATCCAGCGCAAGCTGGGTAACGTCAGGACCGGCAACGGACGCATCGTGTCCAAAGCCATTGTCCTCCAAACGTTTACGCCCCCCAGCGTCGGTGCGGCTCGACTCCTCGCCGCGCACCGTCACCCCCCCAGAGTCGAATCCCGTAACCGCCCACCCAACACCAAAAACCCCAACATCCCCCGCCCCCGCGCCCCGCGAAATCAAAAGCCATTCACAAAACAACTTTCCAGCGCCGACAAACGTACGGCGCACCCAACCACTCCCCAAACCACCCACCCATCAGCCGAGAATGCGCTCATGCAGGTGCGCTCTCGACGTTTACCTGCATGAGCGCATGGTGATCACTCGTCCAGGGGTGGCGCGCGGTGCGGCTGGAGCGATGTATGGAGGCGGGCGAATTTGGGGTGTTGTGAGGGGTTTGGCGCGAATGTATGTTGCTGAAGCATGGTGCCGAGGCATGTACGGCTCCGAGGAGGATTTGGCACCGAAGTAATGTTCGGTACCGAGAATGGCCCGGTACCGACCAATGTCCGGCACCAAGCAACGTCCGACACCAACAGGAGCCAGCGCCGAGCAACGTGGCGCACCGAGCCAAGGTGCCGTGCCGACAAATGTCCGGCACCAAGCAACGTCCGACACCAACAGGAGCCAGCGCCGAGCAACGTGGCGCACCAAGCCAAGGTGCCGTGCCGACAAATGTCCGGCACCAAGCAACGTCCGACACCAACAGGAGCCAGCGCCGAGCAAAGTGGCGCACCAAGCCAAGGTGCCGTGCCGACAAATGTCCGGCACCAAGCAACGTCCGATACCGAACAAGGTCTAACGACCGATGTCCGGCACCAACAGGTCCGACACCAAGCGACATCGGACGCCAAGCCAGCATCCCGTGCCAACCAATGTCCGGCACAAAGCAACATCCCGCACCGACCAGCGCCCGGCACTGAGCAAGGCTTTGTGCCGCACCAATACGCGAACCAACGGAGCCAGCGCCAAGCAACGTCGGGCGCCTAGCCAAGATCCTGCACCTAGCAAGGGTCCATGCCAACCAATGCCGGCGCCAAGCAACACCGAGCACCGAGCACCGAGCACCGAGCACCGAGCACCGAGCACCAGCAAAGTCGCATGCCGACCAACGTCCGGCAAATACCGTTCTGGGCCAACGCATTGTCCGATGCCATCCAACGTTCGGCATCGCAGTCCCGGAGCAATGTCCGGTACCGCCACCTACTCCGGACGCAGCGTAAGAATCCGCGGTCCGTCTTCGGTAACCGCGACCGAATGTTCCCAGTGCGCGGCACGACTGCCGTCGAGCGTCACCACGGTCCAGTCGTCGTCGAGCACCTTGGTCTGCGTGGTGCCCAGGGTCAGCATCGGCTCGATCGCGAGTACCGATCCGACCACGAGTTTCGGGCCCTTGCCCGGTGCACCCTCATTGGCCAGGAACGGATCCATATGCATTTCCCGGCCGATGGCATGCCCACCGTAACCGTCGACGATCCCATAGGACCGGCCGTGCTGCTTCTCGGCCGCGCGCGTACCCATTTCGATGGCATGCGAGACGTCGGTCAGCCGATTACCGGGCAGCATTGCCGCGATACCGGCCTCCATCGACATCTTGGTGGCCTCGCTGAGCAGCTGATCGGCCTCGATGATCTCGCCGACACCGAAGGTCCAGGCCGAATCACCGTGCCAGCCTTCGAGAATCGCGCCGCAGTCGATCGAAACCAGATCGCCCTCGGCCAGCACCTCCGCGGCGGTCGGAATCCCGTGCACGACACGGTCGTTCACCGATGCGCAGATCGAACCCGGAAAGCCGTGGTAGCCCTTGAAGGACGGCACGGCACCCGCATCACGGATCACCTGCTCGGCGACCTCGTCCAGCTCCAGGGTGGAGACCCCGGGTTTGGCGGCCGCACGCACCGCGACGAGTGCGCGGCCGACGACCGCGCCCGCCGCCGCCATGGCATCCAGTTCACCTGCCGTACGGAACGGCACGACCTTCTTCTTGCGGTTGAAGACCATCCGGGCTCAGTGCTCCATTCCGAGCGGCATCATGTGCTCCGCAGGGGGCAGCATTCAGTGCCCAAGGGCGCGCAAGGCGCGGGCATTGACCTCGTCGATCTCGCCGACACCGTCGACCGAGACGACCAGACCGTCGTAGTGCTCCAGCAGCGGCTCGGTCTCCTCGCGGTACACCCGCAGCCGGTTGCGGATCACATCTTCGTTGTCGTCGGCGCGACCGCGCGCCATCATCCGGGAAACCACGGTGTCCTCGGGCACGACGAAGCACAGCACCGCGTCGAGCTTCTTGTCCATATCCGCGAGGATCTTCTCCAGCGCGTCGGCCTGGTCGACCGTGCGCGGGTAGCCGTCCAGCACAAAGCCGTTCGCGGCATCCGGCTCAGCGACCCGGGCCTCGACCATGCGGTTGGTCACATCGCTCGGCACGAGATCGCCAGCGTTGATGTACTTCTGCGCCTCACGCCCCAGCGGGGTCTGGGCGGAGATATTGGTGCGGAACAGGTCCCCGGTGGAGATGTGCGGGACACCCAGCTTGTCCGACAGTAGATCGGCCTGAGTTCCTTTTCCGGCACCCGGCGGTCCGAGCAGTACAAGTCTCACTTGAGGAACCCTTCGTAATTTCGATTCATCAGCTGGCTTTCGATCTGCTTCACGGTGTCCAGGCCGACGCTCACCATGATCAGCACCGAGGTGCCACCGAACGGAAGGTTCTGGGTGCCACCGGACGCGCCGATATCGAGGAACAGATTCGGGAGGACGGCCACGAGACCGAGGTAGATCGAGCCGGGCAGAGTGATGCGGCTCAACACAAAATTGAGGTAGTCGGCGGTCGGCTTACCCGGGCGGTATCCCGGAATGAAGCCGCCGAACTTCTTCATCTCGTCCGCGCGTTCCTCCGGGTTGAAGGTGATCGCGACATAGAAGTAGGTGAAGAACACGATCAGACTGAAGTAGATCGCGATGTATACCGGGTTCCCCGGGTTCACCAGGTATTTCTGGATGGTCTCTTGCCACCAACTGGGGTTGGGGTTGTTCTTCGAGGACGTCAGCTGCGCGACCAGGTTCGGCAGATACAGCAGCGACGACGCGAAGATCACCGGGATAACACCCGCCTGGTTGACCTTCAGCGGCAGATAGGTCGAGGATCCGCCGTACATCTTGCGGCCGACCACGCGCTTGGCGTATTGCACCGGGATCCGGCGCTGGCCCTGCTCGACGAAGATGACCCCGCTGACGATGGCAAACGCGGCGACACAGACCAGACCGAAGACCAGTCCGCCGCGGTTCTGCAGAATGTTGTTGCCCTCGTTCGGGATGCGCGCGGCGATACCGGCGAAGATCAGCAGCGACATGCCGTTGCCGATACCGCGCTCGGTGATCTGCTCGCCGAACCACATGACCAGTGCGGCACCGGCGGTCATCACCAGCACGATGATCACCATGCCGAAGATGCTGGTATCGGCCAGGATGTCCTTCTGGCAGCCCTGCAGCAGCTGGCCGCGGGCCGCGAGCGCGACCAGACCGGTGGCCTGCAGGATCGCCAGCGCGACCGAGAGGTACCTGGTGTACTGCGTCATCTTGTTCTGGCCGGTTTGGCCTTCTTTACGCAGTTCTTCGAAGCGTGGGATAACGACGGTGAGCAGCTGGATAATGATGCTCGCGGTGATGTAGGGCATGATGCCGATCGCGAAGACCGACAACTGCAGCAGCGCACCACCGGAGAACAGGTTGATCAGCTGATAGATACCGGCGGAATCACCGCCGGAGACCAGGTCGATGCATTCCTGCACGCTCTTGTAATCGACACCGGGGGACGGCAGCGATGCACCCAAGCGGTACAGCGCGATCAACCCCAGCGTGAAGAGAATCTTCCGCCGTAAGTCCGGAGTCCGGAAGGCCGATACGAAGGCGGAAAGCACAGATCCTCCTGGCGAACGACATGGTCATGCCACGGATATAGAAAACCCATGACGAGGCTTGGCAGACAACAATTGAACTCTAACAGTGGCACCGAACGAGCTCTTCACTCGTCCGGCGCCACTATCTGCAGAGTACCGTCAGCCCAGCTCGGTGACAGTGCCACCGGCCGCTGTGATCTTCTCCTTGGCGGCGCCGGTCACCTTGTCCACGGTCACCTGGACCGCGACGCCGATCTCGCCATCGCCGAGAACCTTCACCAGCTGGTTCTTGCGAACCGCACCGGCGGCAACCAGCTCCGCCTTGCCGACCGCGCCGCCCTCGGGGAACAGCTTGGCGATCGAGCCGACGTTCACGACCTGGTATTCCGTGCGGAACGGGTTCGTGAAGCCCTTGAGCTTGGGCAGCCGCATGTGAATCGGCATCTGCCCACCCTCGAAGGCGGCGGGAACATTCTTGCGAGCCTTGGTGCCCTTGGTACCGCGGCCCGCGGTCTTGCCCTTGGAGCCTTCACCGCGACCCACGCGGGTCTTCTCGGTCTTGGCGCCGGGAGCCGGA
The DNA here is from genome assembly GCF_040614395.1 of Nocardia sp. NPDC005998. Lineage (NCBI taxonomy): Bacteria > Bacillati > Actinomycetota > Actinomycetes > Mycobacteriales > Nocardiaceae > Nocardia > Nocardia sp. NPDC005998. The sequence continues at coordinate 108,399 of NZ_JBEXUI010000018.1, forward strand.
CGCAGGTGGTGCAACTTGATGGTCATGTCAGACCTCCTCAACTGTTACGAGGTGGCGCACGACGTTGATCAGGCCGCGGTTCTGCGGGTTGTCCTCGCGAACCACGGTCTGGCGGATCTTGCGCAGGCCGAGCGTGCGCAGGCTCTCCCGCTGGTTCGCCTTGGCGCCGATCGACGACTTGATCTGGGTCACCTTGAGATCTGCCATTTACCTGGCACCTCCGACTGCCTGAGCGCGTGCGCGCAGCATGCCCGCGGGGGCGACGTCCTCGAGGGGCAGACCACGACGGGCCGCGACCTCTTCCGGACGCTGCAGCATCTTGAGCGCCGCAACCGTCGCGTGCACGACGTTGATGGCGTTGTCGCTACCGAGCGACTTCGCCAGAATGTCATGGATACCAGCGCATTCCAGCACCGCGCGCGCCGCACCACCGGCGATCACACCGGTACCGGGCGAGGCCGGACGCAGCATGACCACACCGGCCGCCGCCTCACCCTGAACCGGGTGGGTGATGGTCGAGCCGATCATCGGGACGCGGAAGAAGCCCTTGCGAGCCTCCTCGACACCCTTCTGGATGGCCGCGGGAACTTCCTTGGCCTTGCCGTAGCCGACGCCGACCAGACCGTTGCCGTCACCAACGATCACCAGGGCGGTGAAGCTGAAGCGACGACCACCCTTCACGACCTTGGAGACACGGTTGATCGCGACTACGCGCTCGAGCTGGTTCTTGTCGGCCTGCTGGTCACGACGGTCACCGCCGCCGCGACGATCCCGGCCACCGCCGCGGCCGTCGCGGCTGTCGCCGCCACCAGCGGCACCACTCTGCTGTCCGGCGGGTCCGTTGCCGCCGTCACGCCTCTGACGTCCCGGCATCAGACGTTCCTTCCGTAAATGTTTGCAGTCATCAGAACTTCAACCCACCTTCGCGAGCGGCATCGGCCAGCGCCGCGATGCGGCCGTGGTAGTCGTGGCCACCACGGTCGAATACGACGGCCTCGATGCCAGCGGCCTTGGCGCGCTCGGCGATCAGCTGACCGACCTTCTTGCCCTTGGCCGACTTGTCGCCGTCCACTGCGCGCACATCGGCCTCGATCGAGGACGCCGCGGCAATGGTCTTGCCGAGCGAGTCGTCGATGAGCTGTGCGTGCAGGTGACGCGAGGAGCGGTTGACCACCAGGCGCGGACGCTCGGTGGTGCCGACGACCTTCTTGCGCAGGCGGAAGTGACGGCGGGTCTTCGACAGGCGACGCGTCGTCGACACGTCCTTGCCACGCGGAATGCGCTTGGCCTTCTGATTTTCGGTTTGCGCCATGATCACTTACCCGTCTTTCCGACCTTGCGGCGAACGACCTCACCGGCGTAGCGGATGCCCTTGCCCTTGTACGGGTCGGGCTTGCGCAGTCCGTGGATGACAGCGGAGATCTGACCGACCTTCTGCTTGTCGATACCGGACACGGAGAACTTGGTGGGCGATTCCACCGCGAAGGTGATGCCCTCCGGGGCCTCGATCGGCACCGGATGCGAGTAGCCGAGGGCGAACTCCAGGTTCGAGCCCTTGGCCGCGACACGGTAACCGACGCCGAAGATTTCCATCTTCTTCTCGTAGCCCTTGGTCACGCCCTCGATCATGTTCGAGACGAGGGTGCGGGTCAGGCCGTGCAGCGAGCGGTTCTGGCGCTGGTCGTCCGGACGGGCGACCTCGAGCTGGCCGTCCTCACCCTTGGCGACGGTGATCGGCTCGGCGACGATGTGGGTCAGGGTGCCCTTGGGACCCTTCACCGACACGTTCTGGCCGTCGATGTTCACCTCGACACCGGCAGGAATTGCGATGGGCTTCTTACCAATACGCGACATGTGTCCTACCTCCCCTTACCAGACGTAGGCGAGGACTTCGCCGCCCACGCCAGCTTTGGCCGCCTGACGATCGGTGAGCAGGCCGGTCGACGTGGAGATGATGGCCACGCCGAGGCCGCCCAGGACCTTGGGCAGGTTGGTGGACTTCGCGTACACACGCAGACCCGGCTTCGAGACGCGACGCAGGCCCTGCAGGCTGCGCTCACGGCTGGGGCCGTACTTGAGGTCGACGATGAGGGTCTTGCCCACGGTCGCGTCCTCGGTCCGGTAGTCGGCGATGTAACCCTCGCGCTTGAGGATCTCGGCGATATTCGCCTTGAGCTTCGAGTGCGGAGCCTTCACCTGATCGTGGTACGCCGAGTTGGCGTTGCGCAGACGTGTCAGGAAGTCTGCGATCGGATCAGTCATGGTCATGGTTCGACCTTGACACCTTTCTCGCTACGGTTCCCATGCAACACCGGCGTACGCACGCGCACGCCAGCCGTGGGCCTATAGCAATTCGGCGGTCCGGCCGACGCTTGCCGACCGGATTGAGTTCTCATCAGAGCTCTCGGTGCCCGGGCCGCCCACACGTCGATACAGTCGCTGTATCCAGGACATGCGGGCACAGAGGTGCCCAAGCAACCGCTCTAGTGTAGGCAAGGTCGCTACCAGGACAAAATCCGGGGTTCGCCCCTTACACTCACCCGCGTGCAGGATTGCTTCGCGACCGCACTCGTTGGTCGCGATGTCGAAGTGGCGAGTCTGGCGGCACTCGGACGGCGTGCGGCCACCGGACACGGGTGCGTCGTGCTGGTCGAGGGTGAGCCGGGGATCGGTAAATCGGCACTGCTGGCAGCGATGCGAAATCCATTCGCGGCAGCGGGCCTGCGCATTCGCGTCGGCGCCGCCGAGCAATTGCGGCAGGGCGTGCCGTTCGCCGCGGTGTGCTCCTGGCTCGACGACCCGGGCCCGACATCCCCGATCGACGCACTGCGCAGCGGAGATCGCGTCGGCGATGTGGCGGCGACCCATGAACTGACCATCGCCGAAGCGATTCTGGACCAGATCGACACCTGGTGCGCCGCGGGCCCGATTGCCCTGGTCATGGACGATGTGCACTGGGCGGACCGGTCGAGCCTGACACTGTTGCACCGGCTCTGCACCCTCGTCGACGAACTGCCGCTGCTGCTGGTGCTCGCGACCCGGCCGCTGCCGCGCGATCCGGCCTTCGCCGCACTGTCGGCCGAACTCGTAGCCCGGCAGGCCCCGGTGCTGCGGCTCGGTGCCCTGCCCGCAACCGACGCCGCGAAACTGGTGCGTGAGCTGATCGGCGCCGAGCCGGGACCACGGCTGTTGGCGAAGGTGGCCGAGGCCGGTGGAAATCCGCTGCATGTCTCGGAATTGGTGGCTGCCCTGGTGCGCGACGGGGCGATCAGGGTGATCGCCGACACCGCCGATCCGGCGGGCGCTGTTGTCGCGAACACGTCCGCGTCCTTGGCCGAGGCGATTACCCAGCGGCTGGACTTCCTGTCCCGTCCAACACGCGATGTGCTGCCGATGGCCGCGGCCCTCGGTCCGACCATCGATGTCGCGGACCTCGCGGTGATATTGCAGATCCCGATTCTGGATGTCTGGAGCGCCGTCACCGAGGCACTGGACGGCGGACTCCTCATCCGGGTGAACTCCGAGCTGGTGTTTAGGCACGACCTGATCCGCGATGCACTGGCCAATCGGCTGCCCGCTTCACTGCGGTCGGATCTGCTCCAGCAGGCCGGACAGGCGCTCCAGTCGACCGATGCGCCGATCGAACGGGTTGCCTACTATCTGTCGGTCGCCGACCGCGATTTGGACGCAGCCAGCCTCGATTGGCTGATCGGTGCCGCCGACAAGCTGATCGTTCGCGCTCCCGAACTGGCGAAACGGTTGTTGACCCGCGTCGCAACTGCGCCGGATCTCGATGCGGCAAGGCGTTCGATACTGATCCGGCTGAGAATTCATGCCCTGCTGTGGGATGGGAACGCGGCCGAGGCCGAATCGGTGGTGCGCGAGGCGCTGCTGACCCAGCCGGAGGACGGCGGCCATATCGAACTGCGCTGGCTGCTCGCCCAGATCTATCAAGCCCAGGCCCGATTGACCAATGCCGTCGCGGTCGCCGATGAGGTGCTGTCCGCCAGCGAGCTGGGCACGACCAGGGAATTGAGCGTCGAGGACGCCGCCCGGTTTCTGGGTATGTCGGGACTCGGCAATTTCTTCCTCGGGCGGTTCGCGGCGGCGGAGCAGGCCGGTCGGCAGGCCGTATCGCTGGGCGAGCGCGCCGGGAATTCGCTGGCCACCGGATACGGACTGGCCGCGGTGGGCGCGGTGCGCTATACCGAGGGCCATCTCGACGAGGCGCTGAACCTGAGTGCTCGAATCCCGGCCCTCTTCGAGGACGGGACCGGGCCCGACCAATTCGATCCGTACGCGCTCTACGCGCACTGCCTGATCGAACTCGATCGGCTGGCCGACGCCGAGGAGGTGCTGAAGACGGCCATCGGGCGCAACCGCCGATTCCGCGGCGTCTATCTGTCCTCGAATCTGGTCGCCAAGGCGCGGATGTATCTGGTGGCCGGGCACTGGGACGACGCGCTGGCCGAATGCGCGGCGAGTATGCAGACCCCCGATGTGCTCGGATATGCGACGGTTGCGCACACCATTGCGGCGCTTATCGGAATTCGCCGTGGCACCTTCCTGCCGGACCCGGACGGCCTGCCCGCGCCGGATAATCGACCGGGCAATGTCGGTTACGCGCACTTCCATCCGTGGGTCAAGGCCCTGGCTGCCGAGGCCCGCGGTCGCCCTGACCTGGCGTTGGAACTTCTCCTCGACGCACATCAGCGACTTGCCGACGGATTGGCCGCAGCCACACTGCATTACATCTTCCCGGATATCGCGCGCCTGGCCGCAGAAATCGGTGACGCGCCCGCGGCCCGGTCGGTAGCAGCCAGCGCGGATCTACTCCTCACCCGACAGCCGACCGCATCGCGAACCGGAACGGCCCTGCTGTGCCGCGGCCTCGCCGACTCCGATCCCGATGACCTGCTCGCCTCCGCCGACGTCTTCCGGCAATCCGGCCGCCCGCTGTTCGAGGCCCAGGCGCAGGAAAACGCCGCTGTACTACTCGCCGCCGCGGGCCGCGGACCCGAATGCCGCAACGCCTTGGACGCCGCGATCGAACTGTATTCCGGCCTCGGCGCATCCTGGGATTCCGCCCGCGCTGTGGCCCGCGTGCGCCCCTACGGAATCCGCCGCGGCGCCCGCGGCCCCCGCAACCGCCCCAAGTCCGGCTGGGCAGCCCTCACCGACACCGAACGCAAAGTCGCCGCGCAGGCCGCCGAGGGCCTGTCCAACACCGATATCGCAGCCCAAATGTACTTGTCCCGCCGCACAATCCAATCCCACGTCTCGAACATCCTGGCAAAACTCGATCTCCATTCCCGCCACGAAATCGCCACAGCCATGCCCGGAACTCGATGACTCCACACCTTGTCGAGGCAATGGAAGTGCCGTCGAACGACTACTGACCAGCCCTAGCGTTCCGCGGCCGAGCTTAGGATTGGACCATGTCGCTTCCGCGCATCCAACGCCCCAGCCTCCCCGAGTACATGACATGGGAGGAGCTCGAGCAGTTGCCCGAGGAAGTCGCCGGGCAGATCGAACTATGGGAGGGGCGGGTTGTGTGGCTTCGACGCGGACCGGCCGAGCACCAGGCATTCACATTTGCGTTGACCAGCGCGCTCAAACGATGTGCGCGGGCGGGGATGACGCAGCAGCCGCAGGAGTGCTGGCGCGTCGACTTCGAAACCAACGTGTTCTTTGGTGAAACTGGAAAGTCCGACTTCGTGACACCCGACTTCCTCGCCTACCGGTGCCTCGATGCGCCGTACCAGGACATCCGAGCCAGGGACGTGCTCTTGACCGGAGAAGTCCTCTCGCCGTCGAACACGCAGACCGACATGGAAGCCAAGAAAGCTCGCTATGCGCAGGCTGGTATCCCTTCGTACTGGGAAGTCACCCTGGAGCGGGAGAAGAGCGCGATCTCGGTGGTGCACGCCTATGCGCTGGAAACCACGCACGGCCAGCTCCCCGCCGGTGTACACCCGCTCTACCCGGCCAACTACCTGCTGACCGGCTCGTGGGCACCGAAGGATTCCGACGCGATCACCACGGACTTCCCGTTCCCGATCCACATCCCCTGGTCCGAACTCGAATTCTGAACCGCGGGAATCGGTTTCGGGAAACTCCGTACCGAGTCGAGGTCAACATAATCCACGGGCGAAAATTCGGGCTTTGTCGGCAGTGAGATCGTGAACCACCACCCATCGTCCGCCATTTGCATCAGATTCTTCGAAATATTCCTGGATGTGATCTCCTGTGCCACTCCGACGCGATCCGCGTTTCGCTTCGCTTCTCCCCTGATGAAATCCAGCTGACTTTGCGTCTTGTCTCGGCCGCCTAGCGGGCGGCGTGGCGCGGCACCGGACGTTTCGGATCCGATGTTCGTGTGTCGCCGTCCGGGCTGGCGAGGCGCCGTTCCAGTGCGGTGAACGCAGTGATCACTTCGGGTGACTCGAATGCTCGGTTGCGACGGCCGATGGTGAGCTGATGCAGAATTCCAGCCTCGGTCAATCGCTCGACCGCGGCGTTCGTGGCGGGAAAGCTCCGCCCGATCAGGGCGGCCGCGGTGGAGACGGTGAGAATCGGGGCTCCGACGAGTTTGCCCAAGAGCAAGTCCAGCGCGGAGTTCGCCCGTACCGGCGCTACCCGATCCCGCCACGATCGTTGCAGGGCAGCAGCTTTCACTTCGAAAGCTGTCGCATCCTCGACCGCCCGAGTGCACGCGGCGGCAAAGCGCGCCACCCAGGTGTTCAAATCGTCGGTGGCCTGTGCCGATTCCGCAGCACCTAAATGCCGGAAGCGATTCAGCCCGTCGATATAGCTGTCGCTCCAAGTGGCGAGGACCAGCGACACCGGCGCGATGACTCGTTCTGCGACGCCGCGGCGGCGCAGAACGAGATGGATCAACGCGCGCCCGGTGCGGCCGTTACCGTCGATGAACGGGTGGATCGTCTCGAACTGAGCGTGGGCGATCGCCGCTTGCGCGACGGCGGGTAGGTCGTCGCTGTTGCAGAAGGCGATCAAGTCTTCCATCAACTCGGGCACGTATTCCGGCGGCGGCGGAACGAAAGCGGCCGAGCAGGGGTTGAAGGAGCTGCCACCGATCCAGTTCTGCACGTCACGCAGGCATCCCCCGTGCTGCGCGAGCCTGGTACCGGCAAGCAGGCGGCGATGAGCCTCGAGCAAAACGTCTTCGCTGATCGGCTGGCCACGCCGCACCGCGTCGGTGGCGACCGCCATAGCGTCGATGTTGGCCAACACCTCGGTCGCCGTCACGTCAGAGGATTCACCTTCCAACTGCCGTGCCGCCTCAGCGCGCAGAAGTCGGCGAGCGCCGATTTCCAGGCCTTCGATCCGCGAAGATGCGACGGCCTCGGCACGCAACAACAATCGAGACAACGCTTCCGTCTCGACCAGCGCCTGTGCTTCGGTGTCTAGCCGAGCGATCGCAACCTCGGCATCGACGACATCCGCAGCGGTCTCGCTGGTCAGAACGATGGGGCGACCGACCAATGGATCAGGCAGATATGCCCGGTAGGTGCCGGAGCCGCGATCCCTGCGAGACAGACCGCTGCCATCCAGATTGCCCGACCAGCGCAACTGCACAAACTTCGCCATGACACCTCCTTATTAAAGGTTAACAGATAACATTTAATAAGGATTCGCGTTGCTATCGGTTCTTGCCCGACAAACGCACAAGGGCACGGACTTACTGAGAGTCCGTGCCCTTGTTCTGTGCTCAGTTATGCGGGTGCGCTCATATCGAGCGCGAGCTCACCAGGAGCTCTTGTGCACACCCGGCAGCTCACCGCGGTGCGCCATTTCGCGCAGGCACACGCGGCAGAGGCCGAACTTGCGGTACACCGCGTGCGGGCGACCGCAGCGCTGGCAGCGGGTGTAGGCGCGAACGGCGAACTTCGGCTTGCTGTTGGCCTTGTTGACCAGTGCTTTCTTAGCCATTTGCTCAGTTCTCCTTGAACGGGAAGCCGAGGTGCTTGAGCAGGGCACGGCCTTCTTCGTTGTTGGTCGCGGTGGTCACGACCGTGATGTCCATACCGCGCGGGCGGTCGATGGAGTCCACGTCGATCTCGTGGAACATCGACTGCTCGCTGAGGCCGAACGTGTAGTTGCCGTTGCCGTCGAACTGCTTCGGCGACAGGCCGCGGAAGTCACGGATACGGGGCAGCGCGATGGAGACCAGACGGTCCAGGAACTCCCACATGCGGTCGCCGCGCAGGGTGACCTTCGCGCCGATCGGCATGCCCTCACGCAGCTTGAACTGCGCGATCGACTTGGTGGCCTTGCGGATCTCGGGCTTCTGACCGGTGATCAGCTCCAGATCCTTGACCGCGCCATTGATGAGCTTGGCGTCGCGCGCGGCGTCACCGACACCCATGTTCACGACGACCTTGACCACGCCCGGGATCTGCATCACGTTGGCGTAGTTGAACTCGTTGTTCAGCGCGTCCTTGATCTCGGCCCGGTAGCGGGTCTTCAGGCGCGGCTGGGTCTGCTCAGAGGTGGTCATATCAGATGTCCTTCCCGTTCTTACGGGAGATCCGGACCCGCTTGCCGCTCTCCTCGTCGGTCCGGTAGCCGATACGGGTCGGCTTGCCGTCGGAGTCGACGACCATCACGTTGGACACGTGGATGGGGGCTTCCTGGGTCACGATGCCGCCCGAGGAGGCGCCGCGCTGGTTGGCGGAGTTCGCGACGTGCTTCTTGATCCGGTTCACGCCCTCGACCAGGACCCGGTTCTCCTTCGGGTAGGCCTGGATGACCTTGCCCTTGGCGCCCTTGTCCTTACCCGAGATGACGAGCACGGTGTCGCCCTTGTGCACCTTCATGTCAGAGCACCTCCGGGGCCAGCGAAACGATCTTCATGAACTTCTTCTCGCGCAGCTCGCGGCCGACCGGGCCGAAGATACGAGTGCCACGCGGGTCGTTGTCCGCCTTGATCAGCACGGCCGCGTTCTCATCGAACTTGATGTACGAACCGTCCGGGCGACGACGCTCCTTGACGGTGCGCACGACGACGGCCTTGACGACCTCGCCCTTCTTGACATTGCCGCCGGGGACGGCGTCCTTGACGGTGGCGACGATGATGTCACCGATACCGGCATAGCGACGCGACGAACCACCGAGAACGCGGATGCAGAGGATTTCCTTCGCACCCGTGTTGTCGGCGACCCGCAGTCGCGACTCCTGCTGAATCACTTCAGCCTCCTTGACCTGGATGTATACGCACGCCGGATTGCCGACCCGACGGGCATGGTCGTGTCACCACCCGAACGCGCGCCTGCCAGCGGTTATGTGGATCTCGATGACCCAACCACTGGGGGTTCACGGCCGGATTGCGGGCATAGCTCCCGCAGGCAACCGGTTCAGTGTAGGTGAATGCCCAGGTCGGTCCCAAATCAGGGCCCATCAACGCAGGCTGAACTTCGGCTGTGAAACCGCGTGGATCAGTGCTCGCGAGCTGCGACGTTACTACCCTCGAGAACGAGCAAGATCGCCTGTAGAACTGTGCACATTCCGTATCACCGCTGGAAGAGGGGTTCTCTTGAGTTCGTCCGCGCGTTCCGCCCGGCTCGGTCGTCGCACCTTCCTGATCGCCCTCGGCGTGATTCCGGCCACCGCGCTGGTCTCCTGCTCGCGGGATCAGCCGGTGCGGCTCACCGGGGTCGATATGCGGGGCGAAGACCAGGCCATCCGGCCGCAGGACGATCTGTTCCGCTACGTCAACGGCAGCTGGCTGCGTGACTATCAGCTGCCGCCGGATAAGCCGTCCTACAGCACCTTCGACGAGGTCAGCGATCGCGTCGAACTGCAGCTGCGGGAGATCGTGGAGGGCATCCACGATCCGCAGGCCGGATCCGCCGAACAGCAGATCCGCGATCTCTACGACGCCCGACTCGATTCCGCCGAGATCGAGCGGCTCGGCCTCACCCCGCTGGCCGATCTGCTCGCCGCGATCGATGGTGCGGTGAACAAGGCAGATCTCGCGCGGGTGATGGGCGAGCTGCCGATCGGTGGGCTGATCGGATTGGACGTCGGGGTGGATCCGAAGAATTCCGGCCGATATGTCGCCACCATTTCCCAATCCGGTATCGATCCGAATTTGGGTGAGCAGTACTACCGCAAGCCCGCATACGCCGAGCAGCGTGCGGCCTATCGGACCTATCTGGAGCGGGTCGCCGCAGGTGCGGGCTTCGCCGATCCCGCGGGCACCGCCCAGCGCGTATTCGACCTGGAGACCAGGATCGCCGCCGGTTACTGGGACGACGTGCGACTGCGCAATCCCGATGCCACCTACAACCCGCTCGACTGGCCCCAATTGACCGCGCTCGCACCGCAATTCGACTGGGAGCCGTGGCTCGCCGGTACCACCGACCGGCCACATTCGCTATTCGACCGGGTGGTGGTCGGGCAGCCGTCGTTCGTGACGGCCGCCGGACAGCTCTGGGCCGAGGTCGATATCGCGGCCTGGCGGGAGTATCTGCGGCTGGCGCTGGTCAAACGCTTCGCGGCGCTGCTACCCAAGGCCATTGCCGATGCCGAATTCGATTTCGTCGGCAAGGCATTGCAGGGGCTGCGCGAACGCCAGGAGCCGTGGAAGGACGGCATCGCCACCGTCAATGCGAATCTCAGCCAGGTGCTCGGGAAACTCTATGTGGGCAAACACTTTCCGCCCGCGGCCAAGGAGCGCGCGCTGGCGATGGTCGCGGACCTGATGTCGGCCTATCGGGCCGATTTCACCGAGTCCACCTGGATGTCGCCGCCGACCAAGCAGGCCGCCATCGCCAAACTCGACAAGATCGTCACGAAGATCGGCTATCCGGATACGTGGATCGACTACTCCGGATTGACCATCACCCGCGGCAAGCTGATCGAATCCGTTCGTGCCGCAAACCGATTCGAGACCATGCGCCATTTTGCAAGGCTCGGCACCCCGGTCGACAAGTCCGAATGGGGTATGCCGCCGCAGCTGGTGAATGCCATGTACGACCCGAGTGCCAACTCGATCTCGTTTCCCGCTGCCATTCTGCAGCCGCCGTTCTTCGATAAGGACGCTCAGGCCGCGGTCAATTACGGCGCGATCGGGGCGGTCATCGGGCACGAGATCGGACACGGATTCGACGATCAGGGATCGCGCTATGACGGCGACGGCAATCTGCGCGACTGGTGGACACCCGAGGATCGCGCCGCCTTCGACATCAAGACCAAACAGCTGATCGAGCAGTACAACGTGCTGGTCCCCACGGGCCTGGATCCGAGCAAGCACGTCGACGGCGCCCTCACGGTCGGGGAGAATCTCGCCGATCTGCGTGGTCTCGGTATCGCCCTGGCCGCCTTGGGCATCGCCGATAAACGCGACGGCAAGGACGATCCCGACCACCGGACGATGTTCCTGTCCTGGGCGCGTATCTGGCGGAACAAGGCGACCGTGCAGCAGCAGGAAATGCGACTCGCCATGGACGTGCACGCACCCAATGAGTTTCGCGCAAATCAAGTGGTCCGCAATATCGACGAGTTCTACACCACCTTCGGCGTACAGCCGGGAGACAAGCTGTTCCTGCCCCAGGACCAGCGCGTCTCGCTCTGATCCGACGGGCTGGCGGGGCCGCAGACGGGTAGCCTCGGGCCAGCACTATCGCCCTGACGAGGATGCGGCGGGACCGCATCGGGAGAGGAATCCCCGTGACATCAACCGGTCGTCCCGGTCAGCTGGACCGGCGCGCCTTCCTGGTGGCGCTCGGGCTGGCGCCCGCCGCCGTCGCCCTGGTCTCCTGCTCGAAGGATGCGCGTTCGGTCCAGCTCGCCGGGGTCGATATGGGCGGTGCGGACCTGACGATCCGGCCGCAGGACGATCTGTACCGGCATGTCAACGGCAAGTGGCTGCGCGAGTACCAGCTGCCGCCGGATAAGGCAGCGGTCGGCGCGATCAGCGACGCCAGCGATCGGACGCTGGATCAGCTGCACGAGATCATCGAGGCCATCAAGGATCCGAAGGCGGGTTCGGAGGCACAGCAGATTCGCGATCTCTATGACGCGCGGCTGGACGAGGCCACCTTCGAAACGCTCGGCATGACGCCGCTGGCCGATCTATTCGCCAAGATCGACGGCGCGGCGACCAAAGCGGATCTGGCCAAGGCCATGGCGGAGCTGCCGATCTCCGGGCTGATCGGCATCGGTATCGGCATCGATCGCAAGAACTCCAACGCCTATATCCCCACCGTCAGCCAATCGGGTATCGGGCTCAGCGAGCAGTACTACCGCAAGCCGGAATACGCCAAGCAGCTCGCGGGCTACAAGACCTATCTCGAGAAGATGTCCGCGGGGGCGGGTTTCGCCGATCCAGCGGGCATTGCGCAGCGCATGGTCGATCTGGAGACCAAGATCGCGGCGGCGCATTGGGACAGCGTGCGCAATCGCAATACCGACGCCACCTACAACCTGATGAGCTGGCAGGAATTGGTCGCGCTCGGACCGCAATTCGATTGGGATCCGTGGATGACGGGCAATACCGATCGGCCGCGCTCGCTGTTCGACAAGATCGTGGTCGCGCAGCCCTCATTCGTGACCGCGGTGGCGCGGCTGTGGGGCGATACCGATATTGCGCTGTGGCGGGAGTACCTGCGCGTCAATGTGGTTGCGGAATATGCCCGCTTCCTGCCCAAGGCGATCCGCGATGCCCGCTTCGAATTCGTCGGCAAGGTGCTCAACGGGATCGAGGAGCGGCCGGAAGTCTGGAAGTCCGGCGTCGGCATCGTCAATGAGAATCTCGGTGACCAACTCGGCAAACTCTATGTAGAGAAGCACTTTCCGCCCGCCGCCAAGGATCGGGCCAAGCAGATGGTGGCCGACCTCATGGCCGCCTATAAGGACAACTTCACCCATTCGTCGTGGATGTCGCAGCCGACCAGGGATGCATCGATCGTCAAACTCGACAAGATCGAGGCCAGAATCGGCTACCCCGACAAGTGGGACGACTACTCGACGTTGCAGATCACCAGGGGCAAGTTGATCGAATCCCTGCGTGCGGTAAGCGCTTTCGAATCCAAGAAGGCGTTCAACCGGCTCGGTACCCCGGTCGACAAGTCCGAATGGGGGATGTCACCGCAGACCGTCAACGCCTACTACTCCCCGACCAGCAACCAGATCACTTTCCCCGCCGCCTATCTGCAGCCACCGTTCTTCGACAAGGACGCCACCACCGCCGTCAACTACGGCGCGGTCGGCGCCACTATCGGCCACGAGATCGGCCACGGCTTCGACGATCAGGGCCGTAAATACGACGCCGACGGCAACCGCAGCGACTGGTGGACCCCCGAGGACCTGGCCGCATTCGAAGCCAAGACCAAACAGCTGATCGAGCAATTCGATGTGCTGGTACCCGAGGGGCTCGATCCCAAGTATCACGTCGACGGCGCGCTCACCGTCGGCGAGAACCTCGCCGACCTGCGCGGCCTGCAAATCGCCGTCGAGGCGTACCGCATCGCCGCCGGGCGCGAGGGCATCGAACCCGACTACCAGCAGATGTTCCTCTCGCACGCCCGCAGCTGGCGGGAAAAGCAGACCGAGGAATCCACCATCAGCCTGCTGCAGGACGTGCACGCCCCCAACGAATTCCGCTGCAACCAGATCGCCCGCAATATCGCCCAGTTCTACAACACCTTCGCCGTCAAGGAAGGCGACAAACTCTTCCTCCCGGAGAACCAGCGCATCACACTCTGAACCCCGCCCCGTAGCAGCCCGGCCCAGGCCGGGCTGTTTCGCTATCGAACCAGGTCAGCGAAACTGATCTCGCCCAGCACGACGTGCTCGAGCTGCACGAATCCGTCGCGATGCAACCGGTGCAAGCGGTACTCGGCGGCGTGCGCGTCGAGCCGGAACTCACGGACCTCTTCGATGTCGTATTTGGTGTCGAGAGCTACGACCAGATAGAGCGGGATGCCTGCGCGGGCGTACTGCACCTTCTTGTCGAGCAAATCCTCAGCGGCGGTGGATGGCGAGGAAACCTCGATGACGATCAGGGCATCACCGGCCTCGGGTTTCGCACCCCGCTCCGGAAGGCAGCGATAGACCGTGACATCCGGCCGCCGGAACGTGAATTTGGGTACTCGCCAGAGCACTACGTCGATATCGGTCTCGACTCGAATGCACGGCTCGGTGCTCGGCAGTTGCTCCATGGCGCCGGCCAGTCTGCGTGCCACCCGATTGTGCTCGGGCACCGATGACTCGCAGACAATCACATGCCCGTGGACGACCTCGATCTCACGCGCCATGTCCTCGGGCAGGAGACGGTATTGCTCCTCGGTCATCTCGTGCGGCAGATGGCCGGACGGCCCGATCGTCATGACGGAAGCCTACCCATTCGCCATATCGAGAGCCCATGTCTGCGGCAGCTGATCGGCACCTGCGATCAACTTCGCTGGTGCCGCCGGTGCGGGTCGTCGGATGTATGTGCATAAGCCCGGCTGCTGTGCCGGGCTTATGCACACGGGAAGCGCTTCGAGGGGAAGGCTTGCTCCGCCGAGGCGACTCGGGTCAGAAGGCGCTGCCGGTGGAGGGCATGGGGAAATAGCCCGGCCAGCCCGGGTAGCCGAACCAGCCGCCGTAGCCGCCCCAGCCGTTGTAGCCACCCCAGCCGTCGTAACCGCCCCAGCCGCCACGACCACCCCAGCCGCCCCAGCCGCCACGACCCCAGCCACCATGGCCCCAGCCGCCGTGGCCGTGGATGTCGTCGGCCTGATCCACCAGCACGATGGCCGGGCCCTGGGTGTCGGTCGTTTCGGCGAGCGCCGGACCCGCTACCGCGGCGATCGGGGCCACGGCCAGGGCGGAGATGATGGCAATGCGGGCAACCATGGGCCGGACGCGTCCGGCGGAACTCTTTTGATTCATCGGAACTAACCTCGATTCGGTATGCGTCAGTCGTGCGAAGACCCGCGCGCTCACGGGTTCGACGTCGATGCCTCCCGGATGAGAGGATCATTTATTGACGCCATTTAACGTACCGCTATATAGCGGCACGTTAAATAGGTCCGCGACAGATGACGTGACAGCAAGCGGCAGGCAGAAGCGGCGCGGGAATCAACATAGGTTAGGCTGACCTATCATATTGCGGCTCTAAGGGACCCGAGTCGGGGAATTACTCGATAAGGAGAGGGTGACGATGCAGTCTGTTCGGTTGTCTCGCAGCTGGCAGCGGGCGGCGGTTGCCGTGCTGGCCGGTGCGCTGACCCTGGGCATTACCGCCTGTGGGTCGTCCAACGATGATGCGGGATCCGACGGCGGCGCGCCCGTCACCATCAACCATGCGCGCGGCACGACAACCGTCCGTGGCACCCCGAAAAAGATTGTCACGCTGGGGAATCAGTGGCTGGATTCGACACTGGCGCTCGGCGTGACACCGGTCGGATATATCGACAATGTCGCCTCGATATCCAAGAGCACGCCGCCGTGGGAGCCGAAGGCGCTCGAATCGTCGAAGGCCCTGAATACCACCGGCAATATCGCCGAACAGGTCGCGGCGCTGGAACCGGATCTGATTCTGGTGGACGGATTCCTGGCCGACCAGAAGACCTATGACGAGCTGACCAAGGTCGCGCCGACCCTGCCCGCGCTGACGAAGGAGACGGTCGCTTCCTGGCAGGATCAGGTGACCGCGCTCGGCAAGGTCCTGCACAACGAGGATGCCGCGACGCGGGTGATCGCCGACGTGGACAAGAAGGTGGAGTCCATCGGCCAGGCGAATCCCGGACTGAAGGGTAAGACCTTCGCCAGCACCTGGTTGGCCAGCCCGGCGCAGCTGATGGTGCTGACCGATTCGAACGACGGATCGAGCAGGATCTTCACCCAGCTCGGGCTGAGCATTCCGAAGAACCTGACCGATAAGCCGTCGAATCAGGGCAGGCTCGCGCTATCGCCCGAGCGGGTCGACGAGCTCACCGCCGATCTGCTGCTGGCCGGATACTCCCAGGGCATGGACGAAAAGTACCGGCAGCTGCCGGGATACGCCGATCTGCCCGCGGTGCGCAAGGGCTCGGTGGTGTTCCTGACGGTGCAGGAGATCAGCGCCGTCAACCAGCCGACCGCGCTTTCGGTGCCCTACCTGTTGACCAAGCTGGAGCCGGCCTTCGCCGCCGCGGCGAAATAGGTTCAGCCCGCCGCGGATTGCCGGCCCGCCAACGCGCGGGCCTTCGGCCATTGCGCGGCCAGTTCGAGCAGATAGCGCAGTTCATCGGACCGATCGCGGGTGCCGACCGGCACCGCGTCCGCGGCGTGCCGGACCGGTTCCGGTGCGACGCCTCGGGTCTTCGCCTGTGCGGCATAGGCTATTGCCAGGGCGCGCCTGCCGACATCGCCGTCGAAGGGCGTGTCCGCCCGGTACTGCTTCAGGTGCAGGATGGCATCCCAGATCTCGACCGTCATGCGGTATAGCCGCGACAGCGATTCCCCATCGCGCACGGGGCCGTCAAGGAGTACGACCTCCGGCACCGCGGCTGTGAGATCGCGCCAGAGCGGCCGCAGCACCCGGCAGGCCCGGCCCGCTCGATCCAACTGGGCGCGCACGAGCACCGCGTCCACAACCGGAAACGAGATCAGTACCGCGATCACGGCGAAGTTCACGAAGGCCAGCACGGCGAAGGCGGTGCCCGGCTGCTCCGGCGAGACGCCAATGGCGGCGCGCACCAAGGCCACGCAGGAGGACGCGATCCAGCAGCAGGCAGTCGTCAGCAGGGCCGAGTAGGCCAGCCGCTCGGCCACCGTCGCACCGGGGAGCCGCAGTTCCCGGATGCAAGCGCGGGCGATCAGCACACTGGCGGCCAGGATCGGCAGATATGAGCCCGCCCAGATCACGGCATCCCAGCGCAGCCCGCCGACGACGGGCAGTCCGAGGCCCTCGGTCACCGCGCCGACCAGCACCAAGCCGCTGACCGACGCACCCACCGCGTTGTAGCGACGCTGTCTGCGGACCGCCGCCGCAGCGGGCGCCCCATCGAGCAGTCGCGCCAGGCCGTACAGGTACGCGACCGCAATGAGCCCGGCGCTGAGAAACAACCGGTGTCCGAGATCGTCATGATCGAGGGCGAAAGCCGGCCCGGCCATCAGCAGTCCGACCAGATTCCACCCCAGCGCGCGATTGACGAGCCGATCCATCGTCACCTCGTCGAGCAGAAACCAGCGAGCGGCCGTGATCACGGCGACGAAGACGAAGGTCGACACTCCGACCACGGGCGGCACACTGTTCATCGCGCTCGACCCTAGAACCCGAAGGGGCCGAACGCGATTCGATCAGCGCACCGCGATCGGTTCCTCGGCCTCGGCGAGTTCGGCCTGTTCGTCCTCGACGTACTTATTGCCGGCGAAGTACGAGGCCGCGGCGGCCAGGAACATCATCAGTGCAGCGGATACGAACACCACGGTCAGGCCCGAGTGGAACGGTCCGGTCAGCAGATTCGGGAAGAACTCCTGACCGGTGAGGGTGTCGGCATTGACGCCGGGCTTGGCCAATTCGCCGGTGGGGCCGAGCAATTCCTGGATCGGGTTGTAGCCGAGGAAGGCGGCGAACATGCTTGCCACCGGGGGCAGGTCGGCGAGCTGGGTCGCGGCACCCGCGGAGACACCCTGGGCGCGCAGGCCGCTGTCGAGCGCCGAGGGCAGGCTGGCGGCGAGGCCGATGACCATGAGCGAGAAGAAGATTCCCATCGATAGCGCATTGCCGCCGTTGAACAGGGTGCCGCGCATACCGGAGGCCGCGCCGCGCTGGGACGCGGGCACGCTGGACATGATGGCGGCGGTGTTCGGGGAGAAGAACAGTCCGCAGCCGATGCCGTTGAGCAACACGATCGCAGCGAAGACCCAGTAGTTGAAGTCGACCGGGATGACGAGCAACAGCAGGAAGGTGAGCCCGGCCAGCGTCGCGCCGCCGGTGGTGAACAGACGCGAACCGTAGCGGTCCGACAGCCAACCCGAAACCGGTCCGGCGGCCAGGAATCCCACGGTCAGCGGCAGCAGGTAGATACCGGCCCACAGCGGGGTCGATTCGTAGTCGTAGCCGTGCAGCGGCAGCCAGATGCCCTGCAGCCAGATGATCAGCATGAACTGCATGCCGCCGCGACCGATCGAAACCATCAGGTTGGCGAAGTTGCCGAATCCGAAGGCGCGGTTGCGGAATAGCGACAGATGGAACATCGGCTCGGCGACCTTGGTCTCCACCACGCAGAACACCGCGAGCAGGGCGATGCCGCCGAGCACCGAGCCGAGCACCCAGGGGTTGGACCAGCCGGTGGGCTGGCCGCCGTAGGGCTGGATGCCGTAGGTGATGCCGGTGAGCAGTGCGGTGAGGCCGAGTCCGAAGGTAATGGTGCCCGCCCAGTCGACCTTGCCCTTGGTGCGCGTGCCCACCTCGTGCAGCGAGCGATAGGACCAGATCGCACCGACGATGGCGATCGGCACACTGACCCAGAACACCGCGCGCCAATCCCATTCCGACAGCACACCGCCGATGATCAGTCCGAGGAATGAACCGGCGACCGCGGCGACCATATTGATGCCGAGCGCGGTGCCGCGCTGTTTGGCAGGGAAAGCGTCGGTCAGGATGGCCGTCGAATTGGCCGTCAGCATGGCGCCGCCGATGCCCTGCAGCACGCGCCAGACGATGATCCACATCGCGCCCGATCCGCCGTGGAACGGATCGAACGACAGCGCGACCGAGGTCACCGCGAAGACCGCGAAACCGAGGTTGTAGATCCTGACGCGGCCGAAGATATCGCCGAGCCGCCCGAACATCACCACGAGCACGGCGGTGACGAGCAGATAGCCCATCAGCATCCACAGCAGATAGCCGACATTGCCCGCTTCCAGCGGATTCAGCCCGACGCCACGGAAGATCGCGGGCAGCGAGATCAACACGATCGAGGCATTGACCGCGCTGAGCAGCACACCGAGGGTGGTGTTGGTCAGGACGATCCACTTGTAGTGCGGGTGATCCCGGTCGTAGCGCAGGCGACGGCGAATGGTCTGGACATCACCGAGATCGAGATCGGCGGATGGAATCGTCACGGCAGCCCCTTGCTGAGTTATTACCTCAGCAAACTATATAGTTAGCTGATGTAACGAACAAGCCGAGGGCCCACCCAGTGAGAAGTCTCAGCTCTCGGCGGCTTTGCGGTAGCCGCGAACGGCGAAGGCGCCGAAGGCCACAGCGAGCCCGATGGACCAGGCCATCGTCTGCAACAGCGGGGTGGCGACGGGGCCGCCGATCGTGCAGCCGCGCATCGCCTCGATCGCACAGCTCATCGGCTGGACTCGGACTATCGGCTGCAGCCAGCCCGGATAGTTCTGCACCGGAGCGAAGCCGGAATTGAAGAACATGCCGAGCAGGACGAGCGCCGAGAACAGCTGAACGACCTTATTGCCCGCTCTGCTGACGCCGACCGTGATCACCATGGTCGCGAAACCGGGTATGAGCAGCACCGGAACGGCGAGCGCACCGAGCACGCCCAGCCAGCCCTGGTGGAAGCGCAAGCCGAGCGCGATACCGAGGGCGACCACAATGATCGTGGCGATCAGCGTGCGCCCGCATTCGGCGAGCAATCTGCCGATCAGTCCGGCCGCGCGGTGCACCGGCAGCACCCAAAAGCGCCGCAGCAGACCGCTTTCCCGCTCGGCGTAGAGCGAAAGCCCGGTGCCCATCGCGCCGTACATCGCGCCGGTGACCGCGATCATCGGGACGAAACCGTAGATGGTGTCCACACCGGAGGATGCGCTGAGGAATTTGTTGAGCACCAGCTGGTACATCAACAGCAGCAGCACCGGCAGGATCAGCGTGGAGGTCAGCACCTCCTGCTCGCGCGGCCAGCGCCGCAGCAGTCGGCCCGTTTCGACGAGACTCTGGTCGATCAGTGTCTTCATGGCCGCCGCCTTTCCACCAGAACCGAGACGGCGGTGAACGCCACGATCAGGCCGAGGATCCAGGCCAGCGCGATCGCGACGGCCGAGGTGTAATCGCCTGCGGCGAGATCGCGCAGTGCTGCTGCCGCCTGGGAGACCGGCTGATTGCGCACAAAAGGCTGGATCCATCCCGGAAAGCCCTCCGCCGGAACGAAACCAGTCGACATCATGATCAGCAGCAGTTGCGGGGCTAGCAGTGCCGATGCGCCGATCTCCGGCTTACCGGTGGCGACGCCGAGTGCGTCGGCGCCGATCACCAGTGCCACACCGAAGGCCAAGGACAGTGCGACGAAGGTGAGAGCCGCCGCCCCGCCGTGGAATCGGAAGCCGAAGCCGGTGCCGATCACCAGCGCTCCGGCGAGCCCGGCCAGTGCACGGACCAGATTCGCCGACATCCGGGCGGCCAGCGGGATCCAGGAGCGCACCGGCATCGAGCGCATGCGAGTTCCCATGCCGCTGAAGGTGTCCCGGGCCGCGCGATCACCGGCCGACATGGCGGTGAAGAACATGCTCTGCAGCACGATCACCGGCAGCAGGTACTGGGCGTAGTCGGCACCGGTCTGCTCCATCGACTTGCGCAGCGGGACATAGAAACAGAGGAAGAAGATCATCGGGGCGAGGCAGCCGAAGGCCAGGTCGCCCTCGCGCAGTGCCGCGCGCACGGTGCGCCCGCTCAGTGCGCTCCATTGCATTCCGGCTGGTATCGGGGATATTTCGGTCATGCGATCAGCGCTGCCGGTGCGTCGGTGGTGAGCTCGATGAAGACCTCGTCCAGCGATGGTCTGCGCAAGGCGATATCGATGAGTTCGATGCGGGCGTCGGTAATGCGGCGCAGTGCTTCGGCCAGCGTGGCCGCGCCGTCGGGCGCGGGTAGCGAAACCCGGTCCTTGGATTCGGCGACGGTGACCGCGCCGAGGCCGTGGAGCGCGGTGACGACGGCGGGCACGTCGGCCGCGTCGACCGGAACGACCTCGCAGTAGCTCGAACCCGAGCGGGCCTTGAGTTCATCGGCGGTGCCCTCGGCGATCACCCGGCCCTTATCGATGACGATGATGTTGTCGCTCAATGCATCCGCCTCTTCGAGGTATTGCGTGGTGAGCAGGATCGTCACGCCCTGTTCCCGCAGCGAACGCACCAGCGACCAGACGCCCTGCCTGCTCACCGGATCCAGGCCGGTAGTCGGTTCGTCGAGGAAGACGACCTTGGGCGGGCGGACCAGGCCGCAGGCGATATCGATGCGCCTGCGCATACCGCCGGAGTAGCCGCCGACGCGGCGGTCGCCGGCCTCGGTCAGGTCGAATTGTTCGAGCAGTTCGGTGGCGCGAACCCTGGCCTGTTTCGGGCGCAGGCCCATCAGGCGGCCGAACAGGACCAGGTTCTCCCGGCCGGTCAGCACCTCGTCGAGCGCCGCGTATTGGCCGGTGAGCATGATGGCTGCGCGCACCGCCGCGGGCTCGCGCACCACGTCGTATCCGGCCACCAGTGCGCGGCCCGCATCGGGTTTGGTCAGCGTGGACAGTATGGAGACCGTGGTGGTCTTGCCCGCGCCGTTCGGGCCGAGCACCCCGAGCACACTCCCGGCGGGTGCCGCGAAGGTGAGGCCGCGCACGGCGTGGACGTCGCCGAAGGACTTGCGGACGTCCTCGACCACAATGGCGTTATCGGTCGCGTTCATCGTTCTCCCGGTGCTGTATTGGGCATGGCGGCGGCCACCGCGGTGACGCAGCGCTGCCAGATGGTGGTGAAGCGGTCGATCTCCGCGATATCGAAAAGTGCATCGCTCCAGCGGAACAGCGTGGCCAGCTGGGGTCCGTCGGCACCGGGGTACACAGCGGTGACGAGGTCGATGGCGTAGCGCAGCGGCATATCCGGTTCGGGGGCGATCGGAAGGCGTTGGTGCAGGCCGAGATCGGTGATCGGGGACCATGCCCGCGATGCGCTGGCGGCGAGGTCCATGCGGCCGAGGTAGTCGAGCATCACCTGTGGATCGGGCTGCGCCGCGGTGTCACCGCAGCGGAGCAGGCCGTAGTCCAAGCCCCTGTTCGGGACGCGGTCCAATTGGGTGCCAATGGCTTTCAGCAGACTCGCCACCTCGGCCGGATCGGCTTCGGCGCCGATGATGTCGAGTGCCGAGCCCGCGCCGACGCGCAGCGGATAGACGGTGGTGAACCAACCGACGGTGCGAGCGGTGTCGACACCGCCGACGGTGGCGTCTTCGCGGCCGTGTCCCTCCAGGGCAACCAGTGCGCCGGTGGCGGCGTCCTGATTTCGTTCGGATCGCCAGGTGGTGAGTGCGATCGTCAGCGCGGTGAGCAGGAATTCGTGCATGCCGATATCGGCGCCGAGGCGGTCGAGGATGCGGCGGGTGCGGTCGGTCGGCGCGAACGATGGGGTGATCCGGTAGGAGGACCAGGAGTCGCGGGTCGGATCCGGGTGGCGCCGGCCGAGTTCCGGATCGGGGCCGGTCAGTTGCGCTGTCCAGAAGTCGCGTTGGGCGAGTACTTCCGGTGCCGTTCGGCGCTCGTGTAACAGTTCGGCCCAGCCTCGGTAGCTGGTGCATTCCGCTGCGATGGTGGGGATTCGGCCTGCGCTGAGCTGTGACCAGGCATCGGCCAGATCCGCGAGGATGATGTGCCAGGAGACGGGGTCCACCGCAAGGTGGTGGATCGACAGCAGCAGTACGTCGGTGCCCTCGAAGCGGACGGCCTGCATCATGGTGCCCGTCAGCGGATCGATACGGTCGATCGCCGCGCGCGAATACTGCGCGAGCACGGCGGCGAAGTCGCCGGGTACCGAGACCTCCCGCAGGATATCGGCGGCGCGCACGCTGCCCGGCGCTCTGGTTTCGAGCCGGTGCCCGTCCGCGGTCGTCGTCAGCCGGGCGCGCAGCATGTCGTGGGCATCGAGTAGGGCCTGTAGTACCGATTCCAACTGCGGCCGGTCCAGTTCGGGGGGCAGCAATATCAGCGTAGAGAGTGCGAGCCTGCGGAAACCGCCGTACTCGTACATCCAGGACATGATCGGCGTCGAACGCACCTCACCGAATTCGACCGGGGTGCGCACCGACTCCTGTTGTGCCACACGGGAATCGATGGCGACGGCCAGGTCACGGACAGTGTGGTTGGACATGACCGCGGCCGGGCTGACGGATAGCCCGGCACGGCGCACCGCGTTCACCAGTGAGATGGCGACAATGCTGTCCATGCCGAGCGCGATGAAGTCGTCATCGATGCCGGGCGCTGTCCCACCCAGCACCTCGGCGAGGGCGCGGCACAGCGTCCGCTCGGTATCGGTATTCGGTGGGGTGTGGCCGGCCGACCCGCGCAGTGCCTCCTGGCCGAGTGCGTTCAGCGCGCGGATGTCGAGCTTGCCATTGGCGGTGACCGGGAGCTCCGGCAGCGAAATGATCCGGGCCGGAACCATATATCCGGGCAGCTGTTCGGCGAGATCGGCGCGCAGTGTGGCCGCATCGGCCGTCGCGCCGACCGCGAAGGCGACGAGGCTGGGTCCGCTCGGCCGCTGCACCACAACGACCGCGCCGGCACGCACCTGCGGCAGCCGCAGCAAAGCCGTTTCGATATCGCCGATTTCGATCCGGTAGCCGCGAATCTTGACCTGGTCATCGGCCCGGCCCAAATAGGCGAGATCGCCATTCGGCAACTGCCGCACCAGATCGCCGGTGCGATACATGCGCGCGCCCGGCCGGAAGGGGTTCGCGACAAAGCGGTCGGCCGTGGTGGCGGCCTTACCGATATAACCGCGCGCCACCTGGGCACCCGAGAGGTACAGCGCACCGATGACGCCGTGCGGCACCGGCCGCAGCATGGCGTCCAGGACATAGGCGGACATGCGATCCACCGGTCCGCCAATGCTCGGCTGCGCATTGCCGGGCTGGTTGCGACCGGTGTTCACCGTCGCGACCACCGCCTCGACGGTGGTCTCGGTGGGGCCGTAGCAGTTGTAGACGGCGGTGCCGGGCAGGGTGCGCAGCCGCTCCCACATTGGCGCACCGATGGCCTCACCGCCGAGCGCGAGCACGGTCAGCCGCTCACCATCCACCAGACCGGCCGCGGCCAACTGGGTGAACATGGACGGCGAGGTGTCGATCATATCGATCTCGTGCCGGACGATGCCCTCGACCAGACCCTGCGCATCACGCATTTCGGTCTCGTCGAACAGATGCACCGCATGGCCGTCGAACAGTCCGATCATCGGCTGCCAGGAGGCATCGAAGCTCAGCGACCAGGCGTGTGCGATCCGCAGTCGGCGCCCTAGCCGGGCTACGGCCGGACGGTAGACGCGGTCTCGGTGATCGGCGAAGTAGCTGCTGAGGGCGGCGTGCGTGCCCATGACGCCCTTGGGTTCGCCGGTGGAGCCGGAGGTGAAGATCAGGTATGCGGCGGTCTCCGGGTGGATCGGCCGGTAGGGCGAAATGGGATGGTGCGCGATCCACTCGGCAACGGCGGCGTCGTCGAGTACCAGTAGCGGGCGCTCGTTCTCGCCGAGCAGGTGTGCGCAGTCGCCCACTGTCAGAACGAGTTTCGGGCTCGCCTGACGCAGGATGGATGCGATGCGCGCGGCCGGTGCCGAAATATCCACCGGCACATAGGCGCCGCCCGCCTCCAGCACTGCGAGCATCGCGACAATCGATCGGGCTGATCGGGGAAGCATCAGGGCCACAACCGTTTCCGGTCCGATGCCGTGCGCGACGAGCTCGCTCGCCAGCTGCCCGGCAACCTCCCGCAGCTCACGGTAGGAATAGCGAGCGGTGCCGGTACTCAATGCAACCGCGTCCGGGGTCCGGTCGACCTGGCTCAGGAATAGTTCGTAGACTCCTGCGGCCTCATGCCGCCCGGCGGTACTCGAAGGCGATTCGATCCCGATTCGCGCCTTCTCTTCGGCCAGTAGCACATCCACCGTATCGGGACTCGCATCGCTATGGCCGGGCAGCTGGCGGAGCACCGACAGGATCCGCGCGCCGATATCGGCGACCGAAAAGTGCGGCAGCGCTTCGGCAATCGCCTCCAGCATCACCACGAGCGTTCCGTCGTTCAGGTAGGAGACCACCGAAAGCGGGTAGTGCACAAGGCTTTCCATTGCGACCGGCAGGAAGCGGGTGCCATTCGCGGTGACGATCGGATCGGTGGCCGCGCCGATGGGCGCGTTCTCGAAGACGAACAGCACATCGAACAGCGCACCGTGACCGGCCGCGCGCTGAATGGTCGACAGGCTCACGTATCCGGCATCGCGCATGGCCGCCGATTCGCGCTGCAGTTGCGCGCACTGCTCGGCGACCGTGCGGGTGCCATCGATCAGGATGCGGGCGGGCACGGTATTGATGAACAGCCCGATCATCGTCTCCACACCGGGCAGCGCATCCGGGCGACCGGAGATGGTGGTGCCGAAAACGATATCGCGTCGATCGGTGAGTCTGCCGAGCACGACCGCCAAGGCGTACTGCACAACGGTATTGAGAGTCAGGCCGTTCGACCGCGCCCAGTGCACCAGCCGCGCGGTTTCGGCGGTGTCCAAGCCGAATCGGCTGCGGCGCGGAATCGCCGCGCCGACCTCGCTTGCCGTACCACCGGCGAGCATGAGCGGACCACTCAGTGGCGCAAGGTATTCGGTCCAGCTGCGGGTGATCGCGGCGGCGTCCTGCGCGGCGAGCCAGCCGATGTAGTCGCGGTAGGGCCGGGCGGGCGGTAGCGAATCCGCCTGTCCCCCGGCCTCGTACACCGCGATGAGCTCGCGGAAGAAAACCGCGACCGCCCAGCCGTCCATCAGGATGTGGTGTGCGGTGACGATCATTCGACGGCGCTCATCGGGCAGCGCGACCAGCGTAATGCGCAGGGCCGGGCCACGACCGAGGTCGAACCGCTGCTGGCGTTCGGCCTCGGCGATGGCATCGAATTCCTCCGGCCGGGCCGAGATTTCGAGCCACGGCAGATCCACCCAGGTCGGCACGATCTGCACCGGCTTGGGTAGATCCCTATCCCAGAACGAGGCCCGCAGGTTGGCGTGTCGCTGCAGGATCACCTCCGCGCTGCGCCGCAGCATCGGCACGTCGATCGGACCGCCGATGTCGATGACGAACTGCATGGTGTACAGATCGACCCCGTCGGCGGCCAGTCGCGCCAGCGAGAACAGGCCCTCCTGCAGCGGGCTGAGCGCCAGCACATCCTCGATTTCGGCCGGAACGCTCCGGTCCACCGTCATCGCAACGCCTTTCGACCGATGGTCACCGCGACACCGCCACTCATCCGGCGAGCCGATCGGAAGCAGCCGCCCCTCATTGCGACTGCTTCCACGCCGCACCCAATGCGGCCAGTGCGTCCGAGCTGAGGCCGGACACACTCATGGCGGCATGCTGGTGCCGGGCCGGTTCGGCGGGCTGATCGGTATCCGCTGGTACGCCATCGCTATTCGCCTCGTCCAGGGCCGCACCGAAGGTGTCTTCGATGGTCGTGGTCATACCCGCCACCACCGCCGCATCGACCGCGGCCGCGAGTTCGGCGATGGTCAGATGTTCGAATACCAGCTGCGGGGACAGCGGCAGTCCGATCTGGTTGGCGCGTGCCGACCATTGGATGGAGATCACGCTGTCGCCGCCGAGTGCGAAGAAGCCGTCATCGGCGGTGACGTCCTCGATTTCCAGCAGTTCCTCGAGGATCGAGATCAGCTGCTGTTCGGTATCGGTGTGCGCGGCATCGGAAGGCGCTGTGCTGGTGTCGACGATGGCCGTCACCTTGGTTGCGAAGGCGAGTCGCCCCGCCGTATCCCAACGCGCTCGCTGCCCGGTCCGGAACAATCGGGCTCCTGGCAGATACGGATCGTCGATGAAGCCGTCCGCCGACTCCTCGACATAGCCATCGGCGAGTCCGGCACCACCCACATAGACATCGCCGTGCACACCGGGCGCGACCGGTCGCAAGCCGGCATCCAGAACCAGCACCCGAGCCCCCGGGATGGGACGCGCGTATCCGCTTCCATCGACCGCACCGCGGGCCACCGCGCCCGCGTATTCCGGGATCCGATAGTCGAAGGTGGCGATCGAACCGGCCGCGAGCGCGGGTAGCAGATCGGGCAGTGCGGCGGGCCACGCGGTTCCCGTGACCTCCCAGCTGCGCACCGACGGCAGCATCGAGACTCCGGTGTGTACGATCCGCGCAAGCGTGGCGGGGTCGGCGACCACGTGGGTGACCGCGTGCGCGCCGATCAATTCGACCAGTGCGACCGGATCGTCGCGCTGCGAATCGGTGGTGCGGATCAGCGTCGCACCATCGGCCAGCGCGGCCAGCAGTTCGACCTCGATCTCGGATCCCGACCATGGTGCGGCGACGAGTCGCACATCCGCCGAACCCGTTGCCCGGTCGAGTGATTCGGCACGGCGATCGGCGGCGACAGCGCGTCGATCGGCGACAGCGGCCGCGATGGCGTCCCGCGTGAACACCGCGGTCGGCGCATCGACACGCGAAAGTGCGATGGTCCCGCCGGTATTCGCGATCGCATCGAGCGTGGCCAGGCGACGGACCACTGCGGCCACCGACGCACCATCGGGCACACTCGCCCCGGCCCCACGATCGAGCTGTTCGAACAGCGCACCGTAGCTGAGGACCTCCGCACCGCAACGCACCGCGATCCGGTCGGAGGGAATGCCGCGCCCGCGCCGGATCAGCTCGGCGATCCCGGGCATCCAGGAAAGCTCGACGCCCGTGGCCCATTCGCCGAGAACCCGCTGACGCTCGGCGGCGGGCATGATGTCGAGTTCGCCGACGGTGCTGTCGGGAGATTCCGCGAAGGCAGTGAGCACGCGGAGCATGCGCTGCGCGAACAACTCTCCGGTCGCGGGCTCATAGAGATCGGTATTGACGATCACACTGGCCTCGAAGCCGCCATCGGATCCCGCGAAGAAATTGATGCTCAGGTCGAGCAGCGAGATATCGAAGTCCAATGGCAGCACCGTGAGTGCGGTCCGCGCGTCGAGTCCCGGGTCCGCACCGTCCCAGTTCTCCTCGCGGAAGTGCATCATGGCCTGGAACAGCGGATTCCTGGCACGCGAACGGGCCGGGTTGAGCGCATCCACCAGGCGCTCGATGGGGATGTCCTGGTTGCTGTACGCACCGAGCGCGATATCGCGGGAGCGCGCGAGCACGGTGCGCAGCGTGGGATCGCCGGACAGGTCATTGCGCAGCACCACCATATTGGCCAGCAGGCCGACCAGATCCGCGGCCGCCGGGTCGACCCGGCCCGCGATCGGGGTACCGAGCGGAATATCGACGCCGGCACCGAGTTTGTGCAGCAGTGTCGCGACCGCGGCCTGATACAGCATGAACTCGCTGGCCCCGCTCGCCTCGGCGACGGACTTCAGCTGCCCGCGCAGCGCGGCCGGGACCGCGAACGGCACCACATGCCCGCTCTTGCTCAGTACCGCGGGGCGCGGCTTGTCCGTGGCGATATTGATCTGGTCCGGCAGACCGGCGAGTGCGCCGCGCCAGTAGTCCACCTGCGCATCGAGTGCATCGACCGCCTCGCGCTGCCACAGTGCGTAATCCGCGTACTGGACGGCCAACGGTGACCACTCCGGTGCCGCACCGGCGGTGCGCGCCCGGTAGGCGATGGCGAGATCGTCGAGAATCGTCCGGAACGACCAGTGGTCGGCAACCAGATGGTGGACCAGCAGCGACAGCACATGGGTCTCGGTGTCCAGCACGAAGATCCGCGGCCGGATGAGCAATTCGCCATCCAGGGCGAAGCAGTGCCGACCCGCCTGCGCCAGCTCGGCGTGCAACTGTTCGGGATCACTGAGCTCCGTCACCGGAATATCGATCGGCCTGGCGGGCAGCACCGACTGATATGGCACGCCATCGCTTTCGGGGAATACCGTGCGCAGCACCTCGTGCCGAGCCACCACATCGGCGAGGGCGGCGGTCAGCGCGTCCAGCTCCAGCGGACCGTCCACCCGCACCGCGAACGGAATATTGCCGATCGCGCTCGGCCCCTCCAGCTTTCGCTGGAACCACAGCGCGAGCTGGGAGTAGGACAGTGGAATGCGTTCGGGCCTCGACCATTTCCGCAGTGCGGGCACGGCGGCGGCGGTGCGCGCCGGTGCCGCCTCGATGAGCGCGGCGAGCCCGGCCACGGTCGGGGTATCGAATGGCGCCCGGACATCGACTTCGATGCCGAACTCGGTGCGGATCTGCACGACCAACCGGGTGGCCAGCAGCGAATGTCCGCCGAGTTCGAAGAAGGAATCGTCCGCGCCGATCTGCTCGCGACCGAAGATCTGCGCGAACAGCTCCGCGATCCGGATCTCGGTGGCGGTGCCCGGCTCCCGATAGCGGTGGGTGGTGGTGCGCTCCGGTGCGGGCAATGCGCGCCGGTCCAGTTTGCCGTGCGCGGTCAGCGGAATCTCATCGATCACGGCGAACGCGCTGGGCACCATGTACTCCGGCAGCGTGGCCGCGGCATGGCGCCGAAGGTCATCGATATCGAGTGCCGACTCCGAAAGACCATTGGCCACCACGACATACGCGGCCAGCATCGCACCGACCGCCGCGTCAGCCACCGCGATGACCACACAGTGCCCGACACCGGGATAGGACGCGATGGCCGCCTCGACCTCGCCGAGTTCGATCCGGAAACCGCGCACCTTGACCTGCTCATCGGCCCGGCCGACGAATTCGATCTCACCATTGGCATTGCGCCGCGCGAGATCTCCGGTCCGATACAACCGCGCGCCGCGTGCGAACGGATCGGCGACGAACCGCTCCGCGCTCGGTCCGGGCCGATTCAGGTACCCGCGCGCCAATTGCGCACCGCCGAGATAGATCTCACCGACCACACCCGGTGGCACCAGCTGCAACGCCTCGTCGAGCAGATACACCGTGACGTTCTGGTTCGGCACACCGATCGGCACGATCCGGGTCCCTTGCGGGCCGTCCACATTCATATGCGTCGCGCACACCACAGCCTCGGTCGGGCCGTAGTGATTGCGCAGTTCCGCATCGAAGACACCGGCGAACTTATCGGCCACCTCGCCGGGCAGCGCCTCACCGCCCACCGGCACATGCCGCAGCGCACGCCATTCGCTCACCTCCGGCAGCAGCAGGAAGGTGCTCAACATCGACGGCACCATATGCAGCACGGTCACCCCGCAGCGGGTGATCAGCTCGGCGACATACGGAATATCGCGGAACGCATCGGGTTTCGGGATGACCAGGCGGGCACCGAGGGTCAGCGTCACGAAGATATCGAGCAGCGAGGCGTCGAAGCTCACCGAAGACGACTGCAGCAGTCGGTCTTCGCTGGTCATACTCCATTCCGCGACAAAGCCCGAGAGATGTTCGGCAATGGCGGCATGGGATACCGGGACGCCCTTGGGCTTTCCGGTGGACCCGGAGGTGTAGATGACATAGGCGAGGTGACCGGGCAGCAGTGGCCGCAGCCGGTCGGCATCGACCAGATCGGCGTCCGGAAGCCGGTCGGCCGCGGTCTCGGCGGCCGCCAACTCGCCCCGGCCGAGCACCAGTCGGGGTGCGGCGTCTGCGACGAGATAGTCGATGCGCTCGTCCGGGTAGGCCGGGTCGATGGGCAGGTACGCCGCACCGGATTTGAGCACACCGAGCACCGCGACCACGAACTCGACCGAGTTGGACAGCCGCAATCCGACAATGTCCTCGGTACCGAGGCCCTGCCCGATCAGCCAGCGCGCCAGCCGATTGGCGCGACGATTCAGCTCGGCGTAGCCGAGTTCGGCATCGGCGCTGCCGCGTTCGGCCGGGGCGACGATGGCGAGCGCGTCCGGCGTTGCGGCGACCTGGTTTTCGAAGAGTGCGACCATGGTGGTCGGCTCCGCATCGACGATCGCGCCATGCGATAGCGCCAGGATGGCGGCACGATCGGCCGCACCGAGCATATCGATATCGCCGAGCCGGCGATCGGGCTCGGCGAGCGCGCTGTCCAGCAGCTGCACGTAGTGGCCGAGCAGCTGCTCCACCAGTGCGCGGTCCAGATCGGCGATCCGGTACTCGGCCTCCAGATAGGCGCCATCGGCCTCCATGACCACGGTCAGGCCGAGCGGCACCTGCGCGACCGCGCTGCCGAGATCCAGCAGCGTCGCATCGACACCGTCGAGATCGAAGCCCTGTGCGCTCTTACGTACCCCGAAGCCGAGTCGGACCAGCTGCTCCAGCCCGTCCCGACCGCCGACGCGGTCCGGATTCGCCTCGCGCACCACGCGATCGATGCCGACATGCTGATGGGCGAAGGCCCCGACACAGGTATCGCGAACGGATTCGGTGAAGTCGGCGAAGGTGCTCCCCGCGCCGATGGTGGCGCGCAACAGCAGCGTATTGCCGAAATAGCCGATCAATGATTCGGCGGCGGCAGCGCGGCGCACGGTCACCGGTACCGAGACCAGGAAATCCGTCGCCGCGGTGTAGCGATGGATCACCGCGTCATAGGCGGCCAGCCACACCATGAACGGGGTAGCACCGTGCGCGCGAGCGAAAGCCTCTACTCGACCGACGAGCTCGGCCGACAGTGACACGGCGCAACGATCGGACTGCTTGGTCGCGACGGTGCGGACCGTGGCCGGACCGGGGAGTTCCAGGGATTCCGGCAGCGGACGCAGTGTCGCACGCCAGTAGTCGATATCGATGGCGTCGTCGTCGGTGCTATCGCCGAAGACCGCGATATCGACGAATTGCGCACGTGCACTATCGGGCTCAGCCGGTGCGGTGCGATAGGCGTCGTTGAGTTCGGTGAAGAAGACCGCCCACGAGTCGTCGTCCCAGCTGATGTGGTGCACGACCAGCAACAGGGTGAATTCATCGGCACCGGTGCGCACCAGGCTGATGCGCAATGGCGATTCGACCGCGAGATCGAAAGGGCGGCCGAATTCCCGACGCGCCAGTACTTCCAATCGGCACTCCCGGCCGGATTCCGGCAGATCGGTCAGATCGTGTGACTGCCAGGAGAATTCGAGATCGACCCGCACGATCTGATACGGCTCACCGTGCTCGTCGAGCCCGTAGGTGGTGCGCAGGATGTCGTGCCGGTCGACGGCGGCCGTGATCGCCCGACGCAGCCGCGTCTCATCGAGTGCGCCGGTCAGCCGGTAGGCCACACAGATATTGAGGGTGGTGTCCTCCGGATCCCGGGTCTGCAGGAACCACATGCGCCGCTGTCCGGCCGAAAGTGGATGACGCGCACCGGGTTTCGATCTTCGCATCGGTACGGCCGACGATGTCGCCGCGATCAGACCGCTTTCGGCCAAACGCTTGCGCAGCAGTGCCTTCCGACGGTCCAGCACGCTCATGAGCTCGTTGTTCGACATCAGATCCCTCGCCTAGACGTTGCTGTCGGCCATCAGGCGCACGACATCGTCCAATGACGCGCCGCCGAGAATGGCCGCCACCGGAAGATCGCGGTTCAATTCGGCCTGGACCCGCTTGCGGAAGTCCAACGCCTGCAGGGAATCCAGGCCGAGCGCGACCAGCGGCACGGAACTGTCGATGAGGTCGAGCCCATCGGTGCCCATTACCTTGCCCAGTTCCACCCGCACCTGCTCGGACAGCGAACCGGCGGACGGCTCGACCGCCTCCGGCAGCACGGCCGCGACGGGAGCGGGCGCAGTAACAACCGGCACGACCGGCGCTGGCACCGAGTCCACTCGCGCCAGCACATCGGTGAGCAGCGGACCCCAGCCGACGGCCGAGATGATGTCGTTCAACTGCCGCCAGTCGGCGGCCATGACAATGCGATTGCCGGGCCGACCGATCTCGGCGTACTCGGTGAAACCGATGGCGAGCGCGTCACGCGGGTCCATGGACTGGCCGCCCGCGGCGGCGATCCGATCCACGCCGACCGCATGCAGTGGCCCCGCGAGATCCCAGATGCCCCATTGCATCGCAACGGCATTCGTACCCGCGGCGCGCAGACGGCTGGCCAGCACATCGAGCATCCGGTTGACGCTCGCGTAGAGAATCTGCCCGCGACCGCCGAAGGTGGCCGCCGCGGAGGAGCAGATAATGATCCGCGCATCGGCGGCCAGCGGCAGCAGCCGCAGCAGGTGGTCGGTGCCGATGATCTTCGATGCCGCCATCTCGAACAGCTTCTCGCCGGTCACCTCGGCGAGTTCGGCGCGCACATAGTTCACCGCGGCGTGCACGAGCAGGGTCGCCGGTGTGTCCGCCAGCGCGGCGGCGAGATCCCGCACACTGGATGCATCGCTGACATCGCATGCGACGACCGCGACCTCGGCGGCGCCGATCTGCCGAATGGCGCGCAATCGTGCTGCGACGGTATCGGTCTCGCCGGACCGGCTCAGCAGCGTGATCCGCCGCGCACCACGATCGGCGAAGTGTTCGGCGAACTTCAGGCCGAGCGTGCCGGTGCCGCCGACGATGACGACATGCTCGAGCTCCGCGTCATCCGGAGCCCCGGCGAGCGGATCGCTGTCCACCTCGAGCCGCTTGGCGTAGAGACCGCTCGCGCGCAGTGCGAGCTGCGGTTCGCCCTTGGCGTGCAGTGCCCGCACGATTGCGGCGGCCTGCGCCGGATCGGCATCGCCCAGGTCGAGATGCCGGAAGGCGGTGCCGATATTTTCCAGACCGATACAGCGGAATCCGGCGGAGACCGCGCCGTGGAACAGCTGCGGTGCCGGATCGTCGGCGACCGCGGATTCGCCGCCGACGGTCACCAGCCAGCAGTCGGTGATGGTGGCGTCGAGCGGGGGGAGCCAGCGGGCGTCATAGAACCGCGCCAACTCCTCGATCGCGGCGGGTCCGTCCAGGTCGGGCAGCTGCGGTAGCAGCACGACGACCGAATCGTAGGCACCCGTATCGGCTGGTTTGTCGGGGTCATAGACGGAGGCGCCGCCGCCATGGTCGTAGGCCGCGGTGCACAGTGCCGCGGCAAGTTCGGCGCACTGTCCGGTGTGATCGACGACGAGCATGGTGCGCGGGGACATCAGCGAGCGACGCTCGAGCCGCACCCAGCGCTCCGCCAGCCGGGTCGCGGCATGTTCGGAGCGGACCCGTTCGGGGGTGTCGTTCGTCCGGTATGCGGCCCAGAGCCGCTGCGGATCGAGCACGGTGTTGGGGAAGTCCCGCAGCGGCAATCGCGCTGCACCCGAATCGGATTCGACCCGCAACGCATCCCACCGATAGTTCAGATCGTGCACCGCGACGGTCGCCAGATTGCGCGTGAACTCCCGCAGCCCCGTCGCGCTGCGCAGCGAGGTGCCGATCACCCGGAACTCGCGCTGCGGCGATGCCGGATCCCGCGGCACCGTGCTCAGGTTTTCCTGAATGGCCAACTGCAGCATGGGATGTTCCGACATTTCCACGAAGGTGTCGACATCGGCGGTGGCCGCCGTGATCGCCCGATCGAACCGGACGCGATTGCGCAGATTCCAGTACCAGTACTGGTCGTGCCGCAGATCGGGCGTAATGGCGGTGCCGAGCGTCGCTCCGTAGCAAGGAATTTCGGTCGCCGCGAAGTGCGCGCCGCTCATCTCGTCGCCGAGCACCGCCTCGAGTACTTCCCGGTATTCGCTGACCACCGAGGTATGCGCCGGATAGGCGACGCGGATCTCCTTGGCGAACTGACCGCGCGCGGTCGCGGTCGCCACCATATCGACAATGGTCTCGCGGTCACCCGAGATGGCCAGGATGTGCGCCGAGTTGATCACCGACAGCTCGGCCCAGCCCGAATGCCTGGCCAGCAGCGCCTCACATTGATCGCGGTCCATGCCGAGCACGGCCATCGAATAGCCGCGCGGCGAAAGCTGATCGACACACAGCGCCCGATGTGTCACCGCAAGCACCGAATCGCGCAGCGTCATGACCCCTGAGGCCGCACCGGCCGCCAACTCCCCCTGGCTGTGTCCGATCGTCGCGGTGGGTGTGACACCGGCCGCACGCCACATCGCGGCCAGCGCGAACATCTGGAACATCAACGCGGGCTGCACCACTCGCACGGCGTCCGCGAACTGCCCCTCGGTGCCGAGCAGATAGTGCAGCGGCTCCCGGTGACCGAACCGATCCTCGAAGATCGCGGCGCATTCGTCGACCGCAGCGCGGAACGCGGGCGAGACGTCGTAGTAGAGCCTGCCCATTCCGGGGCGCTGACTGCCCTGGCCGGGGAAGACGAATCCGATCCGCCGAGCCGAGGCCACGCCGTCGGTGGATACCACCGCGGGATGTTCGGCATCGGCGATGATCGACCGCAGCGCGTCGCGGAGTTCGGCACTGGTCTCGACCATGGCGAGTGCCCGGCGCCGCCGCGCGACCCTGGTGCGAAACAGCATGTCCGCCACACGATCCGGACCGACACCGGGATGCCGTTCCAGATACGACAGGATCGCCGCGGCCTCGCCGCGCAGTCCATCGACCGTATCGGAGGACAGTAGGACCGGGATGGTTCCGTCCGGAAGTCGGTATTCAGGCATCGATATCCTCCAGCACGGGCATCGCCAGGATCGCGTGTGCATTGGTGCCCGCGACGCCGAACGAGGACACCGCGCCGTAGCGGAGGCCGTCGACCGGATCCCAGGGTTCGAGTTTTGTGGCGAGCCGCAGGCTGGTGGCATCCCAATCCACCTCGGTGGTGGGGTTTTCCGCGTAGAGGCTCGGCGCTATCTGCCCGTTCGCACCGCTGAGCAGCACCTTGATCAGGCCGAGCAGCCCCGAGGCGGCCTGTGCGTGACCCATATTCGACTTCACCGAACCGAGCAGCGGACCGTCTTCGCCACGATTGATATCGCCGTACACCTGCGCCAGGGCGGTCAGCTCGAGCGGATCGCCGACCGGTGTTCCGGTGCCGTGCCCCTCGATGAGCCCGATATCGTCCGGCCGAATTCCCGCCGCGGCCACAGTCTTCTCGATCAGCCGCCGCTGCGCCGATGCGCTCGGCACGGCGATGGGTGCGCCCCTGCCATTGTGATTGATCCGGGTCGCCAGCAGTCGGCCGTAGATCCGATGGCCGAGTTGGCGTGCGCGCGATTCGTGTTCGATGACCACCACACCGGCCCCCTCGCCCCACAGCGTGCCGGTTGCATCGGCGGCGTAGGAGCGGCAGTGTCCGTCGGCGGCCAATGCGTTGTTCTTGGAGAACTCGAAAAATGCGGCTGGCGAACCCATTACGCACACGCCCCCGGCCAGCGCCCAATCGCACTCACCGGCGCGCACCGCATTTGCGGCCAGGTGGACCGCGGTCAACGCTGAGGCGCATGCGGTGTCGGTGGTCACCGACGGTCCGACCAGCCCGAGGCTGTGCGAGATCCGGCCCGCCACCGCGCCGAGCGCCGTCCCGGTCACCCGGTATCCGGTGTACTCGGTGACCGCACCGCCCTGCGGACCGTATTCATTGATGGACGCGCCCATGAAGCAGCCGACCTCGACGCCGTCCAGCGCGCCCGGATTGATGCCCGCGTTCTCCAGCGCCCGCCAGGCCACCCGCAGCGCGACCCGCTGCTGCGGATCCATGGACAGCGCCTCGCGCGGGGTGATGCCGAAGAACATCGGATCGAATTCGGTTGCCTCCGAGAGGAAGCCACCAGCGTCGGCGACCCGGCTCCAGCCGTCGCGGCGATGCAGCGAAAGCAACTCATCGATCGGCCATTCCCGATTGCGCGGGAACGGTCCGATAAGTTCACGCGATTCGGCCAGCGCGGACCAGAATTCGGGCAAAGTATCGATACCGCCCGGCGCCTCGACGGCCATACCGGAGATGACGATCGGATCCATATCCGGGCTCATCCGACCCGATCCAGTTCGGGCGCCAGCAATTCCGCGATACCGGCGGCATTGTCGTTCAGGTAGAAGTGACCGCCGTCGAAGACGGTGACATCGATCTCCTGCGCACTGTGGTTGGACCAGGCATACAGCTCACGCGGGGTGATGAAGTGATCCTCTGCGCCGCCGAGCACATGAATCTTGGCCTGCACCTTGACATCCACCGGGCAGGTATAGGCATCGAAGGCCCGGTAGTCGGCCTTCACCACCGGCAGCGCCATCCGCATCACCTCACGACTGCCGAGCACATCCGCGCCGGTGCCCTCCAGCGCGCCGAGGTGGTCCAGGATCTGTTCGTCGTCGCTCGGATGCGGCGGCAGATCGACGGCCCGGCCCGGCGCGACCGCGGCGGAGGGCGCGAGCAGCCGCACCTCGATTCCGGCTGCCTCCGCGGCGCGGACCAGCTCGAATGCCACCATCGCGCCCATGCTGTGGCCGAAGACGGTGAGCGGCAGACCGCGATTGTGTGCCGAAGTGCCGAATTCCGCGAAAGCACCGGCGGCGAGTTCGGACAGCGTGCCGAGCGCCGCCTCGCGGGCCCGGTCCTGACGACCCGGATATTGGAAGATCAGCACATCGAAGTGTTCGCTGAGCACCTTCGAGAACGCCCGATAGGTGGAGGCGCCGCTACCCGCGTGCGGGCAGATCAACAGCGGTGGGCAATCGACGGAGCGGGGCCGGTGGAATTGCCGGATCCATCCGAGAGTTGCTGGCATTTCTTGACTCCTGCGCTTCCGCCGGACGTTGCCCGACGCGATGGTCGCGCGGGGCAGCGTCATTGGTCGGCGGCGTACAACACCCCCCGGCTCGCTGCACTGATCTGATTTCTGAACGGTCGCCCGATATTAGCGTAGGCTACCCTAACAAGTCTACTTGTTCGCGCTCCGCACTCACTGATCGGTGAGATATCCACCGCGCGTGAAGAATTCGGTGGCCGCGTGCTCCACACCGTCGGCAGTGCGGATCCGGGTGAGCACCAGACCGCGATTGCGACCCCGATGCGCCTCCTGACCGCAGACCACCGCGCCGCCGCCCTCCTGCACGATCACCCGGCCGGGCGTGCCGCCATAGCGCGCCTCCGAGACCACGGCCTCGAGCACCTCGATCCGCTCGCCGCGGTAATAGGTGA
Source organism: Nocardia sp. NPDC005998 (assembly GCF_040614395.1). Lineage (NCBI taxonomy): Bacteria > Bacillati > Actinomycetota > Actinomycetes > Mycobacteriales > Nocardiaceae > Nocardia > Nocardia sp. NPDC005998. Next base: position 146,283 of record NZ_JBEXUI010000018.1, read on the forward strand.
ATGCCCGCGGATACGGCTCGGACAGCGCACGCACGAAACGCTCGAGGTCCACCGCCGACCACATCCAGTCGATTCGACTGTCCCGCTCCGAGCGCTTGTGGAAGTAGGTCCGCTCGGACTTGCGCTGCGGCTGCCATTGCGCGGTACCGGATTCGAGGGCGTGCAGCGCCTCGGCCAGTGCGTCGGGGATGAGTTCCATACCGCGCAGCACCAGTTCGGTGCCGGTATCGGTGGGCCCGATGGGAAGCGACCGCTGCACCAGGATGTCGCCGGTGTCCAGCCCCTCGTCCATCCGGTGCACGGTCAGGCCGGTTTCGGATTCACCGCTGATCAGCGCCCACAGCACCGGGGAGAATCCGGTGAATTTGGGCAGCAGCGAATCGTGCAGATTCAAGGTGCCGTGCGGGGGCAGGTTGTAGAGCTCGGCGGGCATCCAGGTGTACCAGCTGTTCACCACGATGACGTCCGGCTCGGCCCGCTTCACCAGGTCGATGGTCTCGGCGTCGGCCCGCTGCGTCAGATGCACCGGAATGCCGTGCTCGCGGGCGAGTTCCTCGACCGAATCCGACCAGATCCCCTTATAGGAGTCCGCACTTGCCGGATGCGTGACCGCGAGCACGACCTCGTGCTCGGAATCGATCAGGGCCTCCAGGGTGCTGCGACCCCAGGTCTGGAAGCCGAAGAAGACAATGCGCATGAAAACCTCACGTAGCTGAATTAGGGGAGATCAGGCCGGTCGCGCGGCCACACCACGCCGCGCACCGACGACCTGACGCGCCGGGGCGGTACGCAATACCCGATCCGAAAGTTCGCCGAGGCAGCTGAGATTCGGGAATCCCGGCCCCTGTGCGATGCCCGCCATATTCGGCAGATAGAGCTTCGCGTCCAGTCCGGAGACCGCCAGGTCGTAGCCGATCGCGGCCTCCAGCCTGGTCTGGGTCAGCGGTCCGCCGACCGCGAGTTCGAGCAGGTCGGCGGCGTTGGCATCGAATAGTTCCAGGAACCACAGCGGCTGTCCGCCGGTGGCATCGATCACCAGATCGAAGGTGTGCACCTGATCCGGGCGGCGGTCGTTGCGCAGTGTCATGGCGACACCGTCACCCTGTTCGGCGATCCGCACGACCCGACCCTGCAGATGGTGCACGCGATTGTCGCCGATCACGCTCTCCTGCACGCGAACCGAGAAGACGCCGCGGTCGGTACGCCGGATGACATCGCGGCGTTCGTCCATGCTCAGCGTGTTCCATTTGGTCGGATCGCTGAAAAGCGCATTCTCGAAATAGCTTTCGCCGCGGGTGTAGATCGTGGCCTTGGGCGTGATGACCGAGATGGTGAGCATGTCGTGGCGGACCAGCTCGTCCAGGGCCGAGCCCGCGGTCTCGCCGCCGCCGATCACCGCGGCCCGCGAGGAGACCGGCAATGCGCGCTTGCCCGCCAGATCCCAGAATTCGGCGATGCTGAGCACCCGGGGATGTTCGGCCAGTGCCCGGCGACTGTGGCCGGGGCCGGTGATCATCAGTGCGTCGGTATCGATTTCGGTGGTCACGCCGTCCGCGCCGGTCACCGAAACCAGCCAGCCATCGGCCGCCGCGGCGACCGAATCCACTGTCCCCAGCACCAATTCGAGATCGATCGCGCGGGCCACCCACTGCAGGTATTTGGCCCACACGTGATGCTGCGGGCTCGGGCGGCCGCGATCGATCCACTCGGCATAGGTGCCGTGTTCGACCAGGAACGAGGTCCAGCTGTAGGCCATCATCGCCTCGTCGATGGCGCGGTTGTGCCCGCGCGCCCAGGTCGAGCGGTACGGGAAACCGATGTCCTTCTCCGGACTGGTGCCCAGCCGGTGCTGTCCGTCGGTCCAGCCGCCGCTCGGCAGCCAATTGCCGCCGACCGCATGCGCCTCGACCACGATCACACGCGGGGCCGCGAGCCCCAACTTCCGCAGGACGTGCGCTTTAGCCGCCACCGCAAGGGCTTTCGGCCCAGCTCCGACCACCAACAGTGTGTCCACGGTTCTCCTGCGTTCGATCAAGGGCGGCAACCAGGGTTACCTAACTTCTCGCTAATAGCTTTGCATAGGCTTACCTTATATTGCACTGCAGTGCCAGTCCCTGAGACGGATGCACTACCGCACACGAACGATTGGAAGTATCGATGTTCAGCACCAGAAACAAGCCGGTGGCGCGCGCCGCCACCGCGGTGTTCTCGCTCGCCGCGGCCGCCGCGATCGGCGCATTCGGCACCGTCGCCACGGCGGTTCCGGCCACTGCCGCGCCCATCGGCGCGCCGATGCGGACCGCCGCACCCGGCGTGGGTGAGCTGAAGGCCAAGCTGCAGCTGGTGTTCAACACCGGAGCCGGGCGCTCGGCCCGCGCGGCCGAACTCGAAGCGGGCGAGGCCGGTCTCGGCCTGGTCGATCAGATCGGCACCGTCATGGCCGCCGCACCGTCCAGCTTCCGTTGGGATGTGCTCGGCCCGGTCAATGTCTCCGGCGATCTGCTCAACGCCCAGCTGACCACCGCCATCGACGGCTGGGACCCCTGGTACTTCGACCTGTCTTGGAAGCAGATCGACGGCACCTGGAAGCTGACCCGCGAGGCCGAATGCACCCTCGCGGGCGTCGCCATGCTCCCCTGCAACCTGTAATCACCAGCACCGCAAGTGAATCGGCCCCGAGGCAATCGAATGCCTCGGGGCCACACGGCTATCCGGCCGACAGCTGCGGCGTGGCGGGTAGCATTCCGCCGGAATACGCGACCGGCACGCGAGGCGAAGGGCGCCGCGCCACAACAACTCCCAATAGCCGGCAACGAGCCAACCGACTGCGGCAACGACCATGCCCCAGAAGCCGGACCCCAGATCCATATCGTCGGAGTACGCCCCGAACGAGGTCTATCCCCAACCTTTCAACCACTGCAGGCAACACACGCGATAGCGGACACCCCGCGACATCAAAGTGTGTTTAGGCTAACCTAATCTTCATGGGCAGAGGTTTCGAAGGGTTGATGCTGAAGGCGTGGCGTGCCGAGGACTACCGGCTCACGGTGACCTCGACCGAGTACATCAGCGATATGTACCTGCGGCTCGGCTTCCAGGCGGGCGGACTGCTGGCGGATCATCCGGTGCATCCGACCCAGTGGGTGCGGCTGTGGATTCCGAATGGCGAGCGCGAACACCAGCGCGGCTACACCCTGGTCGATCCCGATCCGGCCGGGGACAGATTCTCGATCGAATTCGCGGTGCACCACGGCCCCGCCTCGGTATGGGCGCAGAATGCCGCGGTCGGCGATGAGATCGATGTGTCGGTGCTGGGTTCGGACTTCCAACTCCCCGATCCGCTGCCCAGTGAATTCGCCATCTTCGGCGACACCGCCTCGCTGCCCGCCATCAACTCCCTACTCGATGCCATCGGCGATATTCCGGCGCGGGTATGGCTGGAATGGCAATACGAATCCGATACCGGTCTGCCGGTGCGCAATAAGCCGCACCACCGGGTGACCTGGGTGCAGCGCGTCGACGACGGCCGACTGCTGCGCGAGCAGGCACAGGAAATGGACTGCCCGAAGGACGCCTACGCCTGGGTCGCCTGCGACGGACACACCACGCGTTCGATCGTCAAGGCGCTCAGGACCACTCACGGGCTGCCGAAGACCTCGATCAAATCCCGCGCCTATTGGAAGTAGCGAGATCATCCTTCGGGATGACCCCACTCGCTACTTTCTGGCGACGTATCCGCCCCACCCGATACGCGATGCTGATGCTCGAATTCGAATCGTCGCCGCAGCACGCTGAGCCCGGTGGCGCGGAAGCGAGCGGGCATTGTCGATCATCGATGGAGTCATAGCCGCCACTGCCATCCTTTTCGCGATGGCCGCGGCGGTATTTCCCAGGCACGTCGCGCGCGCCATGCCGGTGGTGTTGCCGCTGCTGGTCGTCGGCTGCCTGGTCCAATTCCTATTGGAGAACTTCTACTGGCAGATGGTGCCGAGCTATCTGGCCATTGTCGCCGCGACGCTGCTGGTCTTCAGCCGATCGCGGCGTAGCACGGCGATACTGCGCGAGCTAGCGATCACCGAACCGCCACCGGCCGAGCGGACGAAGCATCGAATCCCCGCCTTCGTCGCGCCTATGGCCGTCGGTCTGCTCGCCGTGCTCGCCATTGTGCCGTGGAGCGTTCCGCCCGTTCCCACCCTGCCCGAGCCGTCCGGCCGATACCGCGTCGGCTCGGACATCTTTCGCTGGGTCGATCAGCAAAGGCCGGAGACGGCAACGAATTCCACTGCGGACCGGCGCAATGTCATTGTGCAGGCCTGGTATCCGACGGAGTTCACCTCGGCACGGCAGTGGGTCTATATCGACGGGCTCGACCGGCTGCCGAGCCGAGTCACCCGGATTCCCGGTTTCCTCATGAGCAACTACGGACGGATCGATACCCACGCATTCGCCGATGTGCCGATCAGCGCCGAACGCGCGCGCTGGCCGGTGGTGCTGTTCTCACCCGGATACGGCGCTCCCCGCGCGTTCTACACCGGACTCGTCAGCGATCTCGCCAGTCGCGGCTTCGTCGTACTGACCATCGACCATCCCTATGAGGTGGCCGTCACCGAACTCGCGGACGGCTCCGTCGCAACCCCGATCGAGAACTTCCCCGACAACGACGCGGACGGCGAGCGGTATATGACCGGACAACTCGAAGTCCGCAGGGGCGACCTGCGTTTCGTGGTCGATCAGTTGGACCGGCCCGAGGCGATGGGCGTATTGGCGGGACGGTTGGATACCGATCACATTGCCGCAATCGGGCATTCATTCGGCGGCGCGAGCGCGGTCGCGGCGGCGGCCGACGATCCCCGGATCAAGGCGGCGGTGAATATCGATGGCACCCTCTACGGCGATCTGTCGAACCGCGCATTGCCACAACCGTTCCTGCTATTGGAGAGCGATCACGCCGAGACCGGCCACTCCACGAACTACCTGGACCGCAATCGCGATCTCATCCAGCACCTGCGCGCAGGCGGTTTCCGCTACGAAATCGCCGAGGCCAACCATTTCAGCTTCACCGATGTCCCGTTATTCCTCGCCACACCAGTACGATTCGCCGTCGCCCAATTCATCGGCGGTGAGCGAGGTCCGGTGGATACCCAGCGCGCGGCCAACGACATACTCGCAGCCTTCCTACAAGGGCCGCTCGGTGGAACCCCCGGGGATGTTCCGGCCGCTGCGGCCCACCACGCCGATATCCGCGGCGGCCCCATTGCCTAGACCTCGCGGCAGCCTCGTAGGCTGGAATGGCGGGGCGGTAGGCTCCCGCCTTTCCGAGCCAACACGAGGCCCGGACACTGAGCGGCTAGGCAAGAGCCGCTTCCAACCGCCAAGCGGTGGCAGGCGCCGCTCGTTCCAGAAGTCCGCATATCGTCCGCCCAGCGCCAAAAGCTCGGCGTGCGTGCCACGTTCGACGATCCGCCCGTCATCCAGGAACAGGATCTGATCGGCGTGCGCGATGGTGGCGGCCTTCGACCAACTCGTCGCCGAGACCGTTGAGAGCATCATCGAAAACGAACCTGGCACGCTGGTGTATGCCACCAACACCGTTGAGGGGGAACCGCTCTCGCGGATCTTCTATGAGGTGTACCGCGACCGCGAGGCGTTCGAGGAGCACGAGCGGCAGCCGCATACCCGGCGGTTCCTGGACCAGCGCAGCGAATACGTCGCATCGTTCCGCGTCGAGTTCCTTGCCCCAGCAGTCTCGAAGGGCCTGCCCGCAGCCTGACTACAGGCTTGCCCGACCGTGACGCTGCCAGCCCGGACTGCAAGTGCAGGCTGCCCCGGATAGTCGGAACGGTTTCGGTGCGCTCGCTGAGAGTGACAGGTTGTCACCCTCAGGCTATTCGCTGTCAGGCTCGAACGGTGGCACGTGATCGAAGTCCGGCGGGTGGTCGTACTTCTCGATCGTGGCCTTACTGGTCGATGCGTCTTGAAGCACGAATTCCCAAGGCCCTGAGTTGATGTCGAAGTTCTTGCCATACCCGATCCACTTGCCGACCAGGCGGTGCCCGGTCGGCTCGATCAACAGCTGAATGGCCCCGTTGTACCGGGCCCCCCGGTAGTAGCCATGCGGGTCGGTGTTCTCGGTCCATGTGCCTGTAGCGACTCCGCCCTCGATATCGAGTTCCATGCTCATCGTCGATGGCGCCGAGCCGGGCAGGCTCCGCACGGTGAGGTGGTCGCCGTGCTGCAGGATGACGACGTAATGCCCGGTGTCGAAGGTCTGTTTCCGGCCGGAACTGTAGTACTCGTAATGCGACAGCCAGATGCCGGAGTAGTTGCCCGGGTTGGGGCGCGGTCGCGCCGCGGTGCTCGGGCGCTGGAATTGGACCGGCTCCGATGGCTGTACGTCATGTCCGCCGAGGCCGTCGTCGGCTACGTGCGCCATCGCGAAGCCGAGGTGTTCGATCGGCAACCCGAGGACTCGCTCGAGGGCGCTCGCGTGTGACGGCCGTGGGGTGCGAGTAATACCTGATTCCCAGCGCTGGACAAGGCGTTTGTTGGCGCTGCTGCATCCGATCTCACGCAGTGCGCGGGCGAGATCGTCTTGCGACATCAACCGACCCATCCGCGCGGCGCGTAGGGCGGTGTTCGGTGCGGTCATATCGGCCACGATAGCCCGTGCGCCGAGATAATGACACCCAAATGTCGCCCTTGCGGGTGCCATTGGACGTCAGGTGCGACGCCGCGCGGTCATGCCTAGCGGGAACACGCTGATAGATGCCCGTCGCGCCGAACATTTCTCCCGAAAGCTCTCGGCGCGTTGGGCTTTCCCTTCCGACGCGCACGACACATACCAAGGCGGCACGCCTATGACCGCGGAACTCATCGCCATAATCTCGACAATTGTTGCGGTTCTACTGCTCGGCTGGCTTCTCTTCGTCTTCTTGCCCTGGCTTCTCGATCACGGCGGCGACGCTGCTCCCGACGGTGCGATACCTGCCGTCGACATCCTCAAACGTGTTGCGGCGCAATATTCGCCGCGTGCGGACTCATGGGAACTCGAGCCGTCGCGCCGCGCACCAGTCGAGCCGTACCCCCCGGAGCAGGCGCATGCCGAGACGCAGCGACATCGTGAGTGCGGCATTGAACTGTGTCCGGCGAAGCACTCGGCGTTCTGGACGCTGGTTGATGCGGGGCCCGCTGTCGCCGGACCGGGGGTCGTGCGATGACCGCCGCAGGACTGCCGAAACGAGCCGGATTTGTCGGGCCGCGACGCCCGGTCTGCTGCGATGTGCCGACCGAACTGATGCAGCGCTACCTCGAAGCCCTGCACAGCCATGAGTGGACGGACGCAGAACGAGCCGGTGGTGGGGTGCCTTGTCCGCCGCCACCGGGAGCAACGAACCAGCTCGAGGGTACGCGATGAAACGAATTCCGTTGCACACCACAGAGGTACCAGGGAAGGTCGCGGTGTGGCAGCTCGTCGACCACGCCGCCCGCATACTGCGGGTGCAGCTCACCGCCGAGGCGTTCACCGCCTACCGCCTGCCATCGCGGACCGAGCTGCCCGGCGCGCAGCCCGGAACAATCACTTTCGACGTATACCCCGATCTCGTCGACGCCCGAGAGATGCTTTCGGAGCATGACGACTTGTGGGATGCGGTACGCGGCGACTTCTGGGCTGCCCTGCTCGATATGGCGGATCGCCGCCGGGAATCAGGGGCCGATAGATGACGGAATTGCATTCCACGCGAACGGATATCGCTCCATCGGTGCGGGCGCTGCTCGCGGTCTTCCATGAGGACACTCGCCGGAAACTCGACCGCGCCCCCGTCGATAGTCGTCCGTTGTTTCAGGGCGCGGACGGCCTGCTGATGGCAGTCGACGAGGACGGATGGATATCCGACTCGGACGCCGACCAGGACAAAGCCGACGCACTGACGATCACACCTACCAGCGTGGTCGACACCGAAGCGAACTGATCACGTCGTGAGAGTACTGGGCGGTATCAGCTGCTCAGACATGAAAGAATGGGGGAATTCTGTGCACTACAACATTTCTCGACTGCCCTTCATCGTCGCAGCGCTCGGCGCGCTGCTGACCTCCGGCATAAGCGGCAACGTCGCGAATGCCAGTCCCAGCGGGCCATTGGTTATAGAAGCGAAGAAGGTGCTGTGTGACCATGGCTTCACCTACAGCACGCCGACAGTTCTGATCCCGAATATCGAGGGTTACGGATGGGCGGAGTGCGATCCCATACCTGCCGACGCGGGGCTGACCCACAACTACTACCTGCAACTGCAACGGCGAACTCCTGACAACACATGGGAGTGGGTCGGCGAAGCGAAGCGGTCGAGCATCATCCCCACATCGCGTCAGACCTACACGACCCAGGCGCCCTGCGCGCCTGGGGTTTATCGGATCTATGCCAATGCCACGGGTAAGATTCAGGGGCGAGATTACGAGTACCCCCAGGTATCCGGCCAAAAAGTCGTGACAGCTGCCATGTGCGGGTTGTGACCGCCGCCCAATGCGAATAGAGGATGATATGTCGCTTTTGAGTGGACGCCGATACGCCGACTACCACGGGCCGATCAGCTTGCGCGAACGTGCGGCATCGTTCGCACGCCGGTTCTCGCGCCCCAGGACGCGGCGTCGGCACCCCCGAGACGTGAGCAACGGTCCGACGCTGCATCGCGAGCTGTGGTGGTGGACGGTGCGACCGGAGATGGGCAAGGGTTCACGTCGCTTCGTAAGCAAGCCGATGTATGCGACTCGGGAAATCCCTGGTAACGACCATGACGCGGCAACCGACTGGATGATCGACCGCATCGCGCACCTGCTCTAGTCCAAGTAAGTCTGCGCCCCGCCTACTCCATTGGGAACGACGACAGCGCCCCGAATCTCACTGTGGAGGTTCGGGGCGTTCGTCGTATCGAGTGTTCTCGACAACCGCAATGAATTCCGGGTGGATCCTTCGTCCATACGTCTGGATAGACCGAAAAGACAGGAGTCCAGACATGACGAGACCGTTTCGATTCGGGGTCGTTGCCCCGCTCAGAACCGACCTGCCGACGTGGCGAGATCGCGTGCGCCGCATCGCCGACAGCGGCTACTCGACGCTGCTGGTGCCCGACTTCCCGCAGATGCAACCGGCGCCCGGCCCCATGCTGGCCACAGTCGCGGCCCTGACCGACCTGCGTGTGGGCACCTGGGTGTACGCCTCCCCACTACGCCCGGCTTGGCTGACGGCGTGGGAAGCGCACTCGCTGTCGCTTCTGACCGAGGGTCGCTTCGAGATGGGCATCGGCACCGGCAGACCGGGAATCGAGGACGAGCTCCGCGACAAGGGAATGCCCGACGTACCGCCGCCGTACGAGCGGCTGGCACAGGTACGTGAGACCGTCAAGACGCTGCGAGATCTCGACGGCCCCGACCTGCATACGCCCGTGGCGATGGCCGTACTCGGTCCGAAGGCCCAGGCGTTGGCGGCCGAGGTCGCAGACACGGTCACCTTCGTGCTTGGGGATCAGCCTCGGGGCGAAGTCGCGCGGCTGGCACGCGATTTCCGCGCTGTCGCGGACGTCGAGCTCGCGCTCGCCGTCCCGGTCATCGGCGACACGGTCGCGCCGCACATGGCCCCTCCCGACACCGACCCTGCTGCGCTGCGCGCCGCGGACGCAATGACCGCACTTCCGGATGACCCGGCCGCCGCCGCCGAGGAAATTCAACGGCGACGCGAGGAGATCGGCTTCTCCTATTTCATCTTCGGCGCCGACTGCGCCGACAGGTTCGCTCCGGTCGTCGCCGAGCTCGCCGGACGTTAGTTGGGCGACAAAGGGGTCGCAAGGTTGACGCGGCGACGGCGGAACCCTTTTGAGACTGCTCGCTCATGCTGACGTGAGGTGATCGTTCCAGCCCAAGTCACGATCGATCAGCTCGAACAGCTGCTCGTTCCACGGGCGATAGAACTCACGCAGCCGGGCCACCGATGCGTCGTCGGGGTCGGGGAATTCGAGCGGATTGCGGTTCAATACGTGGTGCAGGACCGGCTCGATGGCGGGCAGTCCGAGGAATTCGTGGATGCCGCGCACGGTCTTGCAGATGTCGGCGAAGAAGTCCTCGGCGGTGACGATATAGACATTGTCCTTGCCGAATGCCGCGAGCCAGCGGGCCACCGCATTGGCGTAGACACCGGTGCTGAGCACCGGCATGGAGGGCAGCGAGGTCGGGGGCGGTGGGGCCGGAAACATGTCCAGCGCGTATCCGATGTAGTCGGCGAAGGTCCTGCCGTACGGCATGGCGCACAGGCCGTCCTTGTTACTGAGGAACAGATCCCATTTGTAGTGCGAATAGGCACGATCCACCGGATCGCGCAACATCATGACGATCTTGGCGTCCGGACGGGCCGCACTGTAGTTGTCGATCAACGGAAGATCGTGCAGCAGTGGGTCGAAGTAGCCCGTCAGCGCCCGGCCGGTACATCGCAGCACCTCGGCCTTCTCATGTTCGGTCGGGAAGTACGGCCCCCAGAACTGCGGGTAGCCGTGGCCGATCTCCTTGGTGATCGGCGCCAGGATGCTCGGATGCTGCATGAGATAGCTGGCCAGATCGGTCGTACCGCTTTTCAGCGCGCCGACACAGGCGAAATCCGGCGACACTCGCGGTCCGCCGAAGCGCCGCAACCACAGCCGAACCGGCGGTACTCTGCCGAAATAATGCGGCAGCGTCAGATAGCGCATTCCCAGCTGCACGGAGCGCAGCGGATGTGCGAGATAACTCTCCCGGTTGTAGCGGTGCAGTTGCCATTCTTCGAATACTTCGAAGCCCTTCGTGTACTTGTCGGAGGCGTAGTCTTGCGCGCTCGACGGCGTCACCCCTGTTGACATTCGAACTTCCCTCGCATTACTTGATCATCGCCGCCCGGCCCGCGGCGGTCGTAGCACCGAACCAACTGTGGTGAATGGTTTCGGCGGCTCTGGACACGCGAATAGAGGAAACACACGTTGTTACCTCCCGTCCCCGATCCCGCTGCCCTTCGGAATCGAATGCGGACCACCGTAGCGCCGAGTTCGTCTCGGCGACACAGGAATCCGCGTGGACCGTCATTTCGATCAGATCCGAAGAAGACGATGCATCCGATTTGGGCAACTTCACAAGACCCGTGAACCGGGGGGTGGACCCGACACTCTGGGGCAGACGACTCGGATTTACCGATGTATCCGACCACCTGAATTCGACACCAACGCACCGGTTCCCATCGTCGGCGACTACGGCACCGTCGGCGCCGAACTGGCCAGCCTCGCTTCCACACATTGGCCGCTGCTGCTCACCGGCCGAAATCCCGTGCGGGGCAGGCGCCTTGGCGAGGAACTCGGCGCGCGGGTAGCGCAGTGGGACGTCACCGATCCACGCCGACGCGCGCGCGATGGTGAGTACGGTCAACGATCCCGACGACCGCGTACTGCGGTCCGCCGTGCGCGCGGGCATCCCTTACGTCGACATCACCCGTTGGACAACCCGCCTAACTCGGGCCGCCGTGGTCGCCGCGACGCTGCACCCCACCGCACGGTTCTACTGTCCTCGAGTTGGATGGGTGGCGTCACCGGATCGGTGACCGCCGCGCTCGCCGAACAAGTAGGCGGCGCAAACGAAGTCGACATCGCAATTCGCTACACGCTTGCCGATCGGGCAGTAGTCGACTCGGTGAATTCATGGACCGACTCGGCATGGAATTCGAGGTAATCCCGAATACGTCGGATGTCGAAAACCTCACGGACACTGGGCAACGCATGCGATGCGGTCGATGGCCACCGCCCACTCATGGTGTCGCCGCCCACGCCCGGCTTTCGGTCGAACGACCACCCGGACCCGCGGATTTCGCGCGTTCGACGCGCCGAGGAAGGTTATGTGAACGGAAGGTCATACCGGTATCTTTCGCGCCCGAACGTCACTAGCTTCTGCTGCTGAACAGAATTCGACTGTGGTTGGAGTTGTGAAAATGTTTGTCACGACAATTATTTCGAATATGAGCGATTGCCACCACGATCCGGGCGACCTGACCAAGGAGCAAGCGCACCGCGCGATGCAAGTGCACCTGTATTGCAGTGTCGACATCTGCAAGGTCCGCCGCCGCGCCAGACAGACCCTGGTCGAGTCCCGTCGGATGGTCTTGGACGAACGCGCCCAGCCGTAGGTGGCGCAACGTGCCGACCCGGAATCGACGCGACTGTCCCGGCGTTGTGCACAACTATGAGAGCAGCATCGCAAAGCGATTCCGCGGGGGGTGGTGGTCGGCTGACGGGTGAGCCTGCCACCGAATCCGATCGCTCCGCCATCGTCGACACCGGTACCGCATTCGGCGCCAAGGTCGCCGCCCGCCTGGCACAGGAGAACATCATCTGGCTGACCACCGTCGGCCCCAGTGGGACACCGCAGCCGAATCCGGTGTGGTTCCAGTGGCGCGACGGTGAATTCCTGATCTTCAGCCAGGCCGATAAGTCCAAACTGCGCAATATCGCCCGCAACCCGCGCGTATCGCTACACCTCAACAGCACCGAGAGCGGCGGCGATGTGGTGGTGCTGACCGGCACCGCCCGGATCGATGAGTCCGGTGCCACCCCGGCGGAAACCGCCGCATTCACCGAGAAATACACCGAGGGCCTGGCCTCCATCTCGATGACCGAGGACCAATTCCACGCCGAATATTCGGTCGCCGTGCGGATCACCCCGGATCGACTGCGCGGCTTCTGAGCCCGACCCGGCCGTGAGCTGGGGGTTTACCGGCGGCTAAGGTCATTGCCGATGAGAAGGAGGCAGCAGCCGCCGTTGCCCAAGCGGCACGGCCTGGACCCGGCCCGGCTCCGCCTACCGGAGCAGGGTGGCTGGGCGACGATTCGCGACCACCTCGTGGAGCGGCTGCCGCGCGTACCGGCCACGCGGATCGACGAGCTACTACATCAGGGCGGCATCGTCGACCTGGCCGGTCCGATCGCCCCGGACGCGCCCTATGTGCCCGGTGGTGCGGTCTGGTTCCATCGCGATCTGCCCGACGAAACCGTGGTGCCATTCGATATCCCCATCGTCCATCGCGACGACGATCTGCTCGTGGTGGACAAGCCGCACTTCCTGGCGACGATTCCGCGCGGCCAGCACATTCTGCAGACCGCCCTGGTCCGGTTGCGCCGCGAACTCGACCTACCCGATCTCATCCCGGCGCACCGGCTCGATCGCGTCACCGCGGGACTGGTGCTTTTCGTGATCAATCCGGCCCGGCGCGGGGCCTATCAGACCATGTTCCACAAGCGCACGGTGCACAAGGAGTACGAGGCCATCGCGGCCTTCGATCCGGATCTGGCGCTGCCGCGGACGGTGCGCAGCCGCATCATCAAGGAGAAGCAGGTACTCGCCGCACAAGAGGTCGACGGTGAGCCCAATGCCGAGACCTGGATCGAGTTGGTTGAGCAGCGCGGCGGACTGGGCCGCTACCGGCTGCGACCGCGGACCGGGCGCACCCATCAGCTGCGGCTACATATGAACGGACTCGGCATCCCGATCCTGGGCGACGACTTCTATCCGGTGCTCACCGACAAATCTGTGAACGATTTCACCCGGCCGCTGCAACTGCTGGCCGCATCACTCGAATTCACCGATCCGATCAGCGGCGCGCCGCGCCGCTTCGACAGCACACGCACGCTGCAGGCATGGGCGGATCCGCACGGCTGGCGGACCGGCATTAACACCGCCGGCGCGTGATGCGAAACCAATAGGACCATGACGATCACGCCGACCGCGCAGCTCGGCCTACGCTCGCCGGTTGCGCACGTCCGTAGACTGGTCCCGATGCTTCAACAGGACCTCGACGAAGCGGTACCGCCCCGCCACAAGCTGCACGCCTATCTGGACGTGGCTGTCGTGGTGATCGTCCTGGCGGGCACCAATCTGATCGCCCACTTCACCACCGCGTGGGCGAGCATCCTGACTGTTCCGATCGCCGCCGTGGTGCTGCTCGCGCTGATGCGCCGACGCGGACTCGGCTGGTCCGAACTCGGACTCTCGCCGCGGCACTGGCGTCGCGGCACGCTCTACGCGCTCGGCGCGGTCGGCCTGGTGCTCGCGGTGGTGGCGATCGGCGCGCTGCTGCCGATGACCCGGCCGTTCTTCCTGGCCGATCGCTACGCCACCATCTCCGGCGCACTCATCGCATCGATGATCGTGATCCCATTGCAGACCGCGATTCCGGAGGAACTGGCCTTCCGCGGCGTTCTGCACGGCACCCTGGACCGGGTATACGGCGCGCGCGGGGTCTTCGCGGCGGGCTCGCTGCTCTTCGGCCTCTGGCATATCGCCTCATCGCTCGGCCTGACCACCAGCAACCGCGGCCTAACCGGATTTTTCGGCGGCGGCACCGCGGGCCAGATCATCGGCATCCTCCTCGCCGTAGTGGCCACCGCGGCCGCGGGCGTCGTCTTCACCTGGCTGCGCCGCCGCAGCGGCAGCCTGCTGGCGCCGATCGCCCTGCACTGGTCCGTCAACGGCGCAGGCGCCCTGGCCGCCGCCATCGTTTGGCATACCACCCTGACCTGATCCCGGATCGGGCGTAAATTCCGAATATGCCCCTTGGACACCTCGGCATCAACGTCACTGATCTCGGTGCCGCCCAGGCCTACTACGACGAGCTGATGCCGCTGCTCGACTATGCGCCGCTGATCAGCGCGGCCGACCAATTCGCCTACTGGCCCGCCGACAACAAGCCCGGCACGTTCATCTTCTTCTACCCGGCCGAGTCCCCGGGCTACACGCGCACCGCTCCCGGCCTCCAACACCTCGCCTTCATGGTCCGCACCCGCGCGGCCGTCGACCGCGTGCACGTCTGGGCCAGCGCTCGCGGCGACGAAATCATCCACGCTCCGCAGGAATTCCCCGAGTACCCGCCGCCGTACTACGCCACCTTCTGGACCGGCCCCGACGGCGTCATGCTCGAGGCTGTCTGCCACAAGAATGCCTGAGCCCCTGGGCCGACGACACGTCGCGTTCGCGCATTTGTTCGAGTTTTCGGACGAGGAGCATTGACCTCGGGCGGGTAGCGGTTTAATCTCGGTGCGATCACACATATGTTCGAGCAAGTAGGTCTGCATCGAGATGACACCTACTCCCGGGAAGGCTCGCGATGCGCGACAAACAGTCGACCGATAGGTCCGAGATTGCCGCATTGGCCGAGCGGGTCGCGAACGCGCGTGGTCGGTTGCCGCTGCAGGATGACGCGGCACTGGTGCAGGTGTTGTCCGATGCCGAAATCGATGCGGAACGTGAACTCGCGCAATGGGTTCGGGCGCAGCGGCGGGGCCAGCGCAAGCGCGCCGTCGAGGACGAACTCGCTGCGGAGAAGCGTAGTCGGCGGACCACGGCCGCGATCCAGCGTGCCGACGACGCGGATGCGCGCTGGCATCGGCGGGCGCTGGCGGCGCGGCGGCGGGTGTCGAATCAGGATGCGCGACTTGCCCAGTTGTACCGCAGGGCCGAGTGGTCATCGCGTGCGCTGATCGCGGTGGTGGTGCTCGGCATGGTGTGGGCCGGGGTGAACGTACAGCACAACCTGGTGCCCAGCGGAAATATGGCGGATCCGCTCTACTGGTTGAGCTATGGGATCGAGGCAATGATCTCGATCCCGATCATCACCATCATGGTCGCCGCGACCACCGCCGCCAGGTGGGGCCGCGAGCTCGACCGGGGCAAGATCGTGTTCTTCGAAGCCGCGCTACTCGGCACGACCGTCGCGCTCAACGCAGGCCCGCACCTGGCCGCCGGTTCCTTCGGGCAGGCCGCCGAATACGCGATCGCACCCGTCATGGTCGGCGTCGTGATCTGGTTGCACGCCTGGGTTTCCGCGCGTTATGCCCTGCTCATCGATAGCGTCCCGCTGGTCGACGACGAGCCCGAGCTGCCACCCCGGCAGCGGGTCACCACCGAGCGCGGCGCGCCGATCACCACATTCCGCGCCGACGAACCAACCGACCGCCGAGAACTGCTGGCCGCCAAGGGTTTCGACCCCTTGCTCGACCAGGCGGGCGTCCGCTTTCCGGTCGATATGACCGCCCCCCACGCAGCACATATCGCCGAGGCAGCGATGCGCGGCGCACAGCCCGAGGCGGCCCCCGTCTCCCGGCTCGACTGCACCGAAACCCTGGTCTACCACGCACAAAGCACCCGTTCGACCAACGGCCGCCGCACCCAACAGATCCCGACCGTCGACGAATACCGGCGCGCCGGCAGTCCGACGACCGTTCCGTCCTCGAATTCGATCCATGACGGCGCGCGAACCTTCACCACCCCTGCCGCCCACCCCATCTCGAACCATGGAACGCTGAATTACACGGAGCCGAATTACCCCGCAACCCACGAGGCACTCACTGCCACGCATACCGAAACTGCCACGCGCACAACGCCCAGCGCGCAAATCGGCCCCGATGTAACTGGCGCGGACGATATCCCTGCCCCGTCGACAACCTTCAACGGCGCAAGCCAAACCCCGTCCATCGGCGACGGCCAACCGCCCATCCCCGCCTCCACCGCAGGTGATGCACCCGTTCACGATGCCGCCGCTACCCGCGCAATGCTCGACGAATCGGCGACGACCGAAGGCATCTCACCGCCCTCCGCACAGCCCAACGCGCCCCACACCCCAACCGCCGTGGCAGGCCAAAACCCACAGCCGAACTACAACCCGGCTGCTACCCCGAGCGCATTCGGCGAGAATATGATTCACGCCTCCGACCCGGATCCGCGTCTCGTATCCGATCCCGCCACGAGCCCGGCGACCGACCGCGCCGCGCACACCGCCACAAACTTCGAGCCCCACACATCACCAGCTCCCACCGACCAGCACACGACTGCCGCTACGGCCCAGCCCGCCACCACACCGGCGACCGCCGCAAACACCAGCGACCAGCACACGACTCCTGCTGCCACTGCGGCCGAGCCCCGCATCGCACCGGTGACCACTCACACCGAGCACGCGGCTCCCATGAGCACCCGCACCGAGCGCACTGCTGGCTCAGGCGTCACATCACAGACAGCACAGGCGAATACGGCCAGCCCTCGCGACGAGCACACAGCTCCTGTGGCGACAGCTTCGAGCAGCCGTGATGAGCAGACCACCGCTGGCTTCGGCGTCGCACCGCAAACAGCACATCCGACGACAGCCAGCCCTCACGAGCGCACGGCCTCCGTGGCAACCGCCTCGAGCACCCGTGACCAGCACACCACTGCTGTCTCGCCCGCAGCACCGCAAACAGCACATCCGACGACAGCCAGCCCTCGCGAGCACACAGCCTCCGCGGCAAGCACTCATGACCAGCACACGAATCCTGCCTCGGGCATCAATCCGCAGACAGCACAGTCGAATACGCCCGCAGCTCGCGACGAGCACACCACTTCTGGTGCCCCAGAAGCAGATTCCCAGCGGGCAAGCACCATTCGCCCGGTCGTGGATTCGCAACTGAGCATCTTCGATACCACGACAGTGGAACCAGCGACGCGAACCGGCCACGACGCGGCCGAGAACCGTGCGCCCGCCGCCACGGCTCGCGTTCAGCACTCGAACACTCGAACCGAAACCCCAACGCGGACCGAAACCCAGCGCACCACCGGCAGCGCAGCACCGACCCCGGCCGAGCGCATCGGGCAGGTTGTTGGATCGCAGGCGGATCACCGCCCCTCGGGCACCGAGGACGCCCGCGCCACCGATCACGAACATTCGCGGCACCGCACCGAGGAAGCCGAGGCCGAGGTCGAGCAGCTCGACCAGCGCCGCACCACCAGCGAGGTGATCAACGAAGTCGTGCAATCACTTTCGGCCGATGAGTTATTGTCCGAGAACCTCGGCTCGGAGAGCGATGACATCGAGGTGTGGTCGGTCGCGCGGGCGATCGCGGGGCGCGGACTTTCGGTCATCCCGGTGGAGCAGCTCGCCGAAATACTCATGCTCGCCGATCAATCGTGGACCCCGACCAGCATCGGCGCGGAGGTCGGACTCTCCCGCACCGCCATCGCCCAGGTCCTGGAGTTCGCGAGGCGGGTCCGCCGCCCCTACGCGATCAGCAGCTGATCGGGCACGGGGTTGCGATCAGCTGATGCGCAAAGGCCGTCCGGCTCGGATGTTCCGA
>NZ_JBEXUI010000019.1:0-142687 GCF_040614395.1 Nocardia sp. NPDC005998
GGTGCGGCAGTCGAATTCGACTGCCGCACCCGCGTTTTCGCCCCGATTCAGACTGCTTCGCTACGCATATCGTCTTGGCTCCAGTAGGCGCGCATGCTGACGATCCGGCCCTCGTCGTCGAACTCCATTACATCGATCGGCGAGAGTGTGAAGCGCTGCTCGCCGAACTTGGTGACCAGGGTGAACATGAAGGCGGCGTGGTTGCCCGTGATGCGGATCGTCTCCGGTCGCAGCTCGGTCTCCCGATCGAGGTTGGCGATCACGGCGTAGAACTCGCGAATGGCCTCATGGCCGCGCTTGGGCTCGGTGCCCATGGGGTCCTCCACCACCGCGTCGGGCGCGTAGAGGTTGACGATCTCTTCGGTGGGACCCGAGCCGACCAGTTTGACGTACTGCTCGACCACATCGCGGATCTGCTGTGCCATGAAAACCCCTCTTGTTTCGAGCGACCGGCGAGCAGTCGCCCGGGGCGACGAATTGAAACGTGTTCTAATTCGGAGCCTAGCAGTGTCCCACGGCCGCGTTGCGGGGAATCCCGATAGCCGGGAGGGGGATGACGTACTGGCGCAGATTGCCCCCCGCGCCAGCACTTGTCCTAGCATCTTGCGCACCGAACGGGCCGATCATGCCCACTCGGCATTCTTGTTGGCGCGCTAGTGCTACTGGATACGGTGACGATCGTCGTCCACATCTCTGTGTTTCCCGATCGCGCCCGGTGCCGGAATCGCCGTTGATTCCCTGGTTCGCCATTGAACCTTCTGTCCCGCACTGGTGCGTCTGCTAGTGGTTTCGGCATTGAGGCTTCGGGTGTTACCGCCTGCGGCTGCCTGTTTTACCAGGGCGTGCGCACTGGTTCCAGAAAACTTGTCGCTATTTCCCGCCGTCCGACCCCGGTGTGTCGAGCTAGTGTGGTGCTTGTAGTGCTGTTTACTCGGTCCGGTCAACCAGATGTTCGAGTGATGAGTGAAAGCGGAGGAGACATGCCACTGCCTACCATGACCGCCGAACAGCGCACCGAGGCGTTGGCCAAAGCGGCTGCGGTCCGCAAGGCACGCTCGGAACTGATCGGCAAGGTGAAGGCCGGAAAGGTATCGGTCGCCGAATTGTTGAAGAAGGCCGACAGCGATGACTTGGTCAAGAAGACCAAGGTCGCTGCCGTGATCAAGGCACTGCCCGGCGTCGGACCGGTAAAGGCCGCCAAGCTGATGGACCAAGCGGAGATCCCCGAGGACCGCCGCATCGGCGGACTCGGCGCACGCCAACGTGCGGCGTTGCTCGAAGCGTTGAAGGACTGACAACTAGCGCCAGCGACTGCTTGTCGCTCGAAAGGGTCAGCTCCGCACCATGATCGGGGAACCAACGCTCACGTCGGTGGCGTGGCTGTGCGTCGAGAACGGCCGCTTGCCCGCGGTCCGGACCGAGGGACGCGACGCCTTCTATCTGCCGGGCGGCAAGCCCGAGCCCGGGGAAACCCTGGCCGGAGCGCTCGTTCGTGAGGTTCGCGAGGAAGTAGGCGTCGAGTTGGAGGCGCACCGGATCACGCCCGTGGTGACCATTACGGCCCCCGCCCACGGGCGTCCCGGAACGCTCGTGGAGATGCACTGCTTCCGCGCACCCGGTCACGGCATACCGGCTCCGGCCGCGGAGATCGCCGAGATGGCGTGGCTCGGACCGGGCGATGGTCATCGGTGCGCACCGGCGGTGGTGCGGGCGCTCGACCATTTGACCGAGATCGGCGGATGGAATGCGTCCTGAACGTCGGACGCGCATCCACTTGCGACAGACCAAACGCCCCACGGCATGCGCTGTGGGGCGTTGACTGTTCCGGGGAGTCAGCGGGATGTGCGGCGGCGGGGGAGCCGGAAGGTGATCGGGTCGGGATCGCGCAACTGCGGTCCGCGCGGGGTGACCAGGATCAGCGCCAGACCGAGGACGGCGATCAGTACCGCGCCGATGATGCTGACGGTGAAACTGCCCGCGCCCATCTCGGCTGGCTTGTGCGAGACGTGATAGATCAGGTGTGGTACCCCGAAGACCAGCCAGCCCAGGCCCGCGACCTGCGCCAACGCGCTGCCGCCGAGGAAAAGTGCGGCCAGCGTCACCGCGGTCAGCGCTAGGAAGAACGAACCGACGTCGGAGGCCAGATGGTGGTTGTACGGACCGTCGGCCGAGATCCACTGCATGCCGAAGCCCGGAAAGCTGCTGTACCACGAATGCGGCGCGAAAACCGCCCACAGACCGACGACCGCGCCCTGGAATGCCAATACCCCCAATATGATTCGGACGGCCAGCCAGCGGTTGCGCTGCTGTTCGAACCGCATACGCACGCGTAGTCCGCCGGATTTGCCATCGACCGTGATCCGCATCGGTGTCTCCGTTCATCGCCGAACTATGGATCTGGTGTTGTCACCGTAAAACGGACATCGGCCGTGATCAATAGGTGGCGACTTCGTCGGTAATGGTCAGCCGGTCCGGGCGGGTATAGATGTTCATGGTGTCGCCGCGCAGGAAGCCGACCAGGGTCAGGCCGGATTCGGTGGCGAGGTCGACGGCCAGCGAGCTGGGGGCGGAGACGGCGCCGAGTATCGGTATGCCAGCCATGACGGCTTTCTGGACCAGTTCGAAGGATGCACGGCCGCTGACGATGAGTACGAGATCGTTTGCGGGGATGCGGTTTTGGAGTAGGGCCCAGCCGAGGACTTTGTCGACGGCATTGTGGCGGCCGATGTCTTCGCGTACGGCGAGTGCGGTGCCGTCGGCGGTGAACAGGCCCGCGGCGTGCAGGCCGCCGGTGGCGTCGAAAACCGTTTGGCGGGTGCGCAATCGGTCGGGCAGGGCGGCGAGGGTATCGCTGCCGAGGGAGATCGAGGCGGGCGGGAGCGGATATCGGGTGCGGGTGCGGACCTCGTCGAGTGCGGTTTTGCCGCAGAGGCCGCAGGCGCTGGTGGTGACGAAGTTGCGGCCGCGGACGGGGGTGGGGGTGCGCAGGTGGATGTCGAGGACGTTGTAGGTGTTGCGACCGTCCTCGTCGGTGCCCGCGCAGTAGCGGGCGCTGACCACATCCTCGGCGGTGTGAATGATGCCTTCGCCCAACAGGAATCCATGGACGAGTTCGATATCGCTACCGGGGGTGCGCATGGTGACGGTGAGCGACTGGCCGTCGAGGCGGATTTCCAGCGGCTCCTCCACGGCGAGTGAATCCGGGCGCTCGACAATGCCGTTGGGGGAGATGCGGCGCATCCGTCTGCGGGCGGTGACTCTACTCATGATTGCGCCTCTCCGCGTTCGGCTCGGTCGTGCGCGGTGTGTGCTGCGACCTGGTTCGCTCGCTGGGGTTGCTCATGTGGGCTGTCCGGTGTGGACGTGTGGTTCGATTCGGATAGTCACCGCTTTGGACACTGGTGTATTCGACCGTGCCGCAACGTGATCCAGCGGAACCAGCGGGTTGGTTTCGGGATAGTAGGCGGCGGCATTACCGCGCGGGGTGGCGTATTCGACGATGCGGAAGCCGGTCACCTTGCGTTCGGTGGCATCGGTCCATTCGGAGATCAGATCGACCAGATCTCCGTCCACGAAACCGAATTCGGTGATGTCGTCGATGTGCATCAGGATCACCTTGCGGCCGCCGTGTACCCCGCGGTAGCGGTCGTCGAGGCCGTAGATGGTGGTGTTGTACTGGTCGTGGCTGCGCAGGGTCTGCAGGATCAATCGGCCCTCGGGCACCGGGACCCAGCTCAATTCGTTGACCGCGAAATTGGCTTTGCCAGTGGCGGTGCGGAATTCGCGGGAGTCGCGCGGCGGGTGCGGTAGCACGAAGCCGTTGCGCTGACGGACTCGCGTGTTGTAGTCGGCACAGCCGGGCACTACCCGGGCGATCGCGTCGCGGATTTTGTCGTAGTCGTGCTGATACTGCGCCCACGGCACCGGATGATCGGCGCCGAAGAGGGTCTGGGCGAGTTCGCAGACGATGGCGACTTCGCTGCGCAGTTGATCGCTGACCGGCTGCAGTCGGCCGGTGGACAGATGCACCATCGACATCGAATCCTCCACCGACACTTGCTGTTTCGTGCCGTTTCGGAGGTCGAGGTCGGTGCGTCCGAGGGTGGGCAGGATCAGTGCGGTGCGGCCGTGCACGATATGGCTGCGGTTGAGTTTGGTCGAGACGTGCACGGTGAGCGCGCAGCTGCGCAGGGCGGCCTCGGTGACCTCGGTATCGGGGGTGGCAGAGACGAAATTGCCGCCCATGCCGAAGAACACCTTCGCGGTACCAGCGCGCATGGCTTTGATGGCTTCGACGGTGTCGTAGCCGTGGTGGCGTGGGCTGGTGATGCCGAATTCGCGGTCGAGTGCGTCGAGGAAGGTATCGGGCATCTTCTCCCAGATGCCCATGGTGCGGTCGCCTTGGACGTTGGAGTGGCCGCGGACCGGGCACACACCGGCGCCGGGCTTGCCGATCATGCCGCGCAGCAGTAGCAGATTGACGGCTTCCTCGATGGTGGCGACGCCGTGGCGCTGCTGGGTCAGCCCCATCGCCCAGCAGATGATGACGTTTTTCGATTCGGCCAGAAGCGTTGCGGTGCGGTGTAAGTCGTCGTCGGACAGGCCGGTCGCAGTGCGGACGGTGGCGAGATCGACAGCACGTACGTTCTTTTCGTATTCGGCGAAGCCAGCGCAGTGGGCGTCGACGAACTCGCGGTCGACCACCGTGCCGGGCGCGCGGTCCTCGGCTTCGAACAGCAGTTTGCCCAGGCCCTGGAACAGCGCCATATCGCCGCCGAGGCGGATCTGCAGGAAATCGTCGGCGATGGCGACGCCGCTGGTGAAACCTTTGACGGTTTGCGGGTCGCGGAAGCCGAGCAGTCCGGTCTCCGGCAGCGGGTTGACCGCGATGACCTTGGCGCCACTGGCCTTCGCGGCCGCCAGTGCGCTGAGCATGCGCGGGTGATTCGTGCCCGGGTTCTGGCCCGCGACGATGATCAGATCGGCCTTGGTGAAGTCATCGATCGAGACCGAACCCTTGCCGATGCCGATCGAGGTGGTCAGCGCGGCGCCGGAGGATTCGTGGCACATATTCGAACAGTCCGGCAGATTGTTGGTGCCGAAGCTGCGGACCAGCAGTTGATACAGAAATGCGGTCTCGTTGGCGGTTCGGCCGGAGGTATAGAACAGGGCCTCGTCCGGGGAGGGCAGGGCATGCAGGTGTTCGGCGATGAGCCGGTAGGCGTCATCCCACTCGATCGGGGAGTAGTGCGTATCGCCGGGGCGCAGCACCATCGGGTGGGTGAGTCGGCCCTGCTGGCCCAGCCAGTAGCCGGATTTGCCCGCCAGTTCCTCGATCGAGTGCGCGACGAAGAATTCGGGGGTGACGGTGCGTAGTGTCGCCTCCTCGGCGACCGCCTTGGCACCGTTCTCACAGAACTCCGCCGGACGACGGTGCCCCGTAGGCTCCGGCCAAGCACAGCCGGGGCAGTCGAAGCCGTGCACCTGATTGACCCGGGCCAGCGTGCGGGTGGTCCGGACGACACCCATCTCCTCGACCGCGCGTTTCAGCGCAACTGCCACGGCGGTCACGCCCGCGGCCTGCTCTTTCGGCGGGGTCACGGTCAGCGCGGACTCGTCGATGTCCTGTGTCGGTCCATTGCGGTGCATGCTGGACATTGTCCACACCGCACGAATTTTGTCGCGGCAACCCTTACCCCGATCCTGGGCCGCCGCGTTCGTAGTTGTGCCGCGGCCGTCGGATTCCTGCTCGGATGCTGTTCCCCGACACCGGAAGTCGCGCCGGAGGAGTATTTCGCATCCACCGGGGAACTCGACGAAATCGACGGTACGAATACCGTGCGGTTCCGAGTGGATGGGCGACGACTTGACCAGTGACACCGGCAGGTTGCGGGCCGCGCTGCCCGCCTACGATATCGGCGCCCAGGTCGGCAGGGGTGGATGCGGTGTGGTGCTGGCGGGCACGCACCGGCGGTTGGGCCGACCGGTCGCCATCAAACAGATTCCACCGCAGTTCGCGCAGGATGAACAGGTGCGCCGCCGGTTCGTCGCCGAGGCGCGATTGCTCGCGGCCATTGATCATCGCCATGTGGTGCGGGTTTTCGACTACATCGAGAAGGACGAGCTGTGTCTGCTGGTCATGGAATACCTGCCGGGCGGCACCGTCGGCAGCCGGTTCGC
Source organism: Nocardia sp. NPDC005998 (assembly GCF_040614395.1). Taxonomy (NCBI): domain Bacteria; kingdom Bacillati; phylum Actinomycetota; class Actinomycetes; order Mycobacteriales; family Nocardiaceae; genus Nocardia; species Nocardia sp. NPDC005998. The sequence continues at coordinate 6,181 of NZ_JBEXUI010000019.1, forward strand.
CACCGAGGGGTTCGACGCGGCGACCGCGGTCGCCGTCGGGCTGGCCGGTGCGGCGGGACTGGAAGCAGCGCACCGCCACCGGATTCTGCACCGTGACGTCAAACCGTCGAATCTCATGTTCGGCGCCGGCGGTGCGATCAAACTGACCGATTTCGGCATTGCCGAGATTGTCGGTGGTGACCAGACCCTGGTCACCAGGACCGGCGCGATCGTCGGCACTCCGTCCTATATCGCGCCGGAGCAGGCGCGCGGACAACCGCTTTCCCCCGCGACCGACGTCTACGCGCTGGCCGCCATGCTCTATCAGCTGCTGTCCGGTGTGTTGCCCTTCCCGCCGAGCGATGACCACCTCGCAACGCTTTTCGCCCATGCCTTCGGCGATCCCATACCCCTCACCGAGGTAGCGCCCGGTGTTCCCGGACCGATCGCCGATGTGGTGATGCGCGGCCTCGCGACCGATCCCGCCGACCGCTTCGATACCGCCGAACTCTTCGGCATCGCGCTCGCCGAACTCGCCGCCTCCTGCTGGGGCGGCGATTGGCTGACTCCGGTGGGTATCCCGGTGATCGGCGCCGACACCATTGTGGCCGCCGCAACCGGGGGTGGTCGTGCTGCACGGCGGGCGGGTGCGGCGATACCGGGACCGGGAGGTGCGCAGGGTTATGGGACGGTGGTGGGGCCGATTTCACCGGTAACCGGCGAGATCGCTGCCGGACCGCATCGTCCCCCGATGGGCCGGGTGCGGCCGCGGTACGGGTTGCAGGACCAGGGTGTTCGGCTGGCTGATGTCGATCGGCGCGATCTGGTGCTCATTCGGGATGTCGTCACGTTCGCTTCGCCTTGGCGGCCGCTGCTCGCGGGAGTGTTGTGTGCGGCGGGTGCCTGTGCGGTCGCGGTGCTCGGGCTCGGTGCATCCACGGCCGGCGGAGATCTGGTACCGGGCACGGTCACCATTGCCGGTGTTGATCCGACGAGGTCGAATCCGATCGATATCGATCTGTCCGAGCCGATTCCAGTCCAAGTCAATGGGATCGACGTCGATTCGGCTTCGCTCACAGTGCATGTGGTCGGTGTGCGGTTGGGTGGAGATCCGGTGCCGCTGCCGCCCGGTGGCGCGGTTGTATTGCCCGATCCGGTCGACCGGCAGGTATTGGCGGGCGATCTCGACGGCGAGCTGACTCTGCTGCGCAACGGTACCGAGATCGCGACCCAGCGAGTCGAACTGCATACGACGCAGCGTCCGACGCTGACCGCCGCTTCGGCCGTGATCGTGATCCTCGCGTTGTTCGCCGCCGCCTACGTGGAGTCCAACGCCCGGACACTGCGTCGTGGCCACGGTGGAATCGCCAATTTCATCGGTCTGTGCGCGAGTTCGGCCATGCTGGCCTGGGCGGTTGCCGGTGGTGCCTGGATTTTCCGGGGTACCCCGCCGACCGTCGCCACCCTGGCCGTCAGTGGGGTACTCGCCGCTGGCGCGGGCGTCGCGGTCGCATTCGGCGCATGGCGGATCGGCGAGCGGCGCAGGCTCCTTCGCCACGCACGGCGGGAAGATCGCTGAGTGTGCTGGCGGCGGAACGGGCCTGTGCGGTCCTGTTCGGTGCCGGTTCAGCGCACGGCGGATCGGCGAGCGGCGCAGGCTCCTTCGCCGGCGCCGCGGGAAGATGGCTGAATGCGCTAGCGGCGGAACGGCGCCTGTGCGGTCCTGTTCGATGCCGGTTCAGTTCGGCTACTGGTTCGGTCGATGAATCCGTGCGGATTCGCCCGGGATCGCCAGACGTGGGAAAAGTGCGCCCAGTGCGGCACGTCTTCGCAGGGCAAGCGATCCGCTCAGGAACGGCGGCCCTTACCAGTGGCTTCCGTCGGATGCTTCGGGTCGTTCTCGGAGCGGTAGGTGATGATTCGCTGGCCTATGCGCAGGCTCCAGCCGGGCGGCAGTTCGATCGGGGCGGTGCCGACGCGCGTCCAGTCATCGTCGCCTGGGGCCGCGATGAAAGTTCCCGCGGGAGTGGCGGCATCGCGGACGTAGACCTTGCCGCGGTCGACCGAGACGTAGGCGTGCACGCGGGAGATATGGCGGTCACGAGGGACGGTGATGGGCGTGGCCGTCGCGGCACGTACCGCCTCATCGATAGTCGGACTTCGACCGACAACATACGCCCGGTCCAGCGGATATGCCGCACCGTCCTCGAGAATCAACGCACCGGCGACCGGCCCCGGACTCTCCGGATTGCCCGCGCCGCCAACCGGCCGCACCGGTCGCGGTCGTTGCCCTTGCAATGGCGGGATCTTGTGCAGCGCAATAGGTTCGGGCCGTAACGATGCACCTGCCCGCGACCCACCGGACTCCGCACGCTCGGCAGCGGACATAGCCTGGGTACTGACGTCGCGCGGTGTCGCTACCTCCCCGGACCCGGACTCCGCCGTCCGCCCCTTCGCGGATGCCGCAGCCTGCTCGCCGATCGGCGACTCCGCCGATGCCCCCCGACTCGTTTTTTCGGTGGGCGCTGCGGACTGCGCGGAGGACTGCCGCGAAATCCCAGCAGACCCAGTTGATTGCGCTGAGCCGGCGGGTCCGGCCTTCGCCGAGGGTGCGTCCGGCGTGGCGGGCCGGATGGAGGACTGCCGCGGGACACCAGATCCGGTTGGTTGCGCTGAGCCAGCGGGCCCGGCGTTCTCAGTGGGCCCGTCCGGTGCGGAGGCCTGCCGGGGGACATTTGTAGAGCGCGCTGATCCCGTTGGTTGCGCCGAGTCTGCGGGTCCGGCCTTCTCAGTGGGTCCGTCCGGTGTGGAGGATTGCCGCGGAATGCCGTTAGCGCGTGCCGATCCAGTTGGCTGCGCCGCGCCAGCTGGTCCGGCGTTCGCCGTGGGCTCGTGCGGTGTGGCGGACCCGACAGAGGACTGCCGGGAGAGCTCGACGCGCCGGGCGGAGCCGGTGCGGCGATCGGAGGTGGGGTTTTGCGTGGCGTCTGTGCGGTGGCCCATCGAGGTGGGCTGGGATTTCGCGGACGGGTCGAGGAGGGCTTCCAACCCGGCCGGTGCGGTTTGTGGCGGTTCGAGTGTCGTGCCGGGGGACGGGGATGGTCCGGTGGCGCGGCCTCGGGTCGCCGCGGATCTGCCCGTGCGTCGGGCTGCGATATGCAGGGTGAAACCGCCGCCGGGGACGACACCGGCGCGTAGGTCGGTGCGTGGCAGTGCCTGCACCGGAAATGTGTCGTCCGCGCCGACTGTGATCCGGCGCACGGGCTCTCGGATGATTTCGTCTACCCAGGTGAACGCGCGGGCCCCGGAAAGGCGTCGAGTTCCTTCCGCGCCCTGGATCTCCGCGGTCACCTGGCCGCGCAGCAGGATCACGGTGCCGTCGGCAGTCGGCGCGACCACGCCGAACGGCGGTGGTTCGGAATTGCCGCCGAAAACCACCGCGGCCAGCCGCTGCGCGATCGCCGCGCCCGGATGCCGCGCATCGGCGACGGCCTCGATCGCGCCGAGTATCCGGTCGGTGGAGGGGGTTTCGCCCGCGAGATACACGACAACCGCACCGAAGCGTGCGATCAGACCAGTGCCCGGTGCAATCCCCACGGTCGACGGGTTACTCACCCGCGCCTCCTTCCCGCACCACTACCGGCGTCCAGCATAGAGTGTGCGATGCCCCCGAACCCTGCCTGCGACGAACAGCGAGCGCGGGCCCACAGTGATCCGTACCCGCGCTTATCGACGAAGAGGCGTGCATCACCCGACGTCGCCTCCGGATGCCTCCACGCACACTTCCCGCGAGCTCGGATAGCTCTGAGAGACCACGCGTACATCCTCAGCAAGCCAGTGCCCCGTCCACATACATCGCTGCGCTACCCACTTCGGCTGCTCGCCGAGCGTAGTCACATGGCGGTCGATACGGCCTGGGCGACCGCCATTCGACTACCTGCGACTGCCTCTGGCCCCAGGGGGCGATACGGCAGGAGCTATCTGGACATGGCGCTGGCGAACCCGTTGTGCGCGAGCTCACGGCCAGCCGGAGAATTCGGCTCGGTGCGCGGTCGTCGGAATCCGGTGGCGGTCAGTGCCCGTCACCCGCATTGCTGTGGCACTGACCACTGACGAGATTCAGGGAGCCGCCGTGACCACCCCGGCCGCCGCATCCTGCTCCGCGACGGCGATACCAGCTCGTCGTCGCGGCTCTGCGCGATCGGTCGACACACCTGGGCGGCACGGAATGATCCGTGCCGCCCAGGTGGGTTGGTCCTGTGCGCAGCGATCTGCCCGCCCGCGGCGGGTGAGTCCATGCGGCCGATCTGCCGTGCACCACCGGCCAGGTGGATTCCGTGCCTCAGGCGGTGAATTCGGACAGGTGGTCTTCGAGCCAGGTGGTGAAGGGCCGGGCCGGGTGGTTGGTGAGGAGGGCGACGGTGTCGGTGATCGGGGTCGGGACGCCGTCGCACCTCCGCCAGTAGTCGAGGAGGCCGTCGGCGTAGCGGGCGGGGATGAATTCGGCCATCTCCTGTCGCCAGGCGTCGGGAGTGACGTGGGCGATGGTCGCGGTGTGGCCGGTGATCTTGTTGATCAGGTCGATCTGCTCGGTGAACGTCAGGGTCTGCGGACCGGTGAGAGTGTGGACTCCACCGCGGTGGTCCGGCTTGGTGAGTAGAGCATGGGCGCACTCTGCGATGTCGAGTTCGTGAATCGGATCGGTGTAGGCATGGGGGTAGGGGAGGCTGACCGGGCGGTCGGCTTTGATCGCGAATGACCAGCCGCGGGCATTGCCCGCGAACGCGCCAGGTCGCACTACCGAGACGGTCATCGGCGCGTCGGTGAGTCCGAGTTCAACGTCGAGATGCGATTTCGCTACGCCGTTGGTGGCGGCATCGGGATCCACCACCGCGGACGAGGACAGCAGCACGATGTGGTCGACTCCGGCTTCGGTTGCGGCGGATACGAATTCGGTGATGCATTCGGGCTCGGCGTAGAGGAACACCGAGGTGACGCCGTCGAGTGCGGCGGCAAAGGTGGCCGGGTTCCGCAGGTTGCAGGCGACGGCAGGCACGTCCGCGGGAAGCTGCTCGGGGCGGCCGGAGCCGATACGGACGGCATGGCCGTCGGCGCGCAGCAGGGACACGAGGTTGTTGGCGACCGCGCCGCGGCCTCCAGTGACGAGAATCATGAGAGTCCTTGGGTTGAAGGTGATTCAGTGCTGCTGTTCGGCCTGAGCGTGGCGCGGCAGCAGTCGCACCAGCCCGAGACTGACCAGCGTGATGGCGGCGACGAACACCAGGCTGACGGTCAGCGCATGCGCCTGACCGGAGTCGACCGTGTGGAAGTACACCGTGGTGACCGCGGCCGCGCCGATCGCATTGGCGAGTTGCTGGACGGCGGAAAGGGATCCGCTGCCGCTACCGGTCTCGGACGGGTCGATATCGCCGATGGTGACGACGAAGATGCTGCCGAAGCAGGTGCCCATACCGATGCCGAGCACCAGGATTGCCGCCGCGAGAGCCCATGGGGCGATATCGATTCCGCCGGTCAGCACCAGCAAGAGCAGCAGGCCGCTGCCCGCCAGGGTGATCAGCAGGCCGATCAGGATGAGGTTGCGTCCGAGGGCGGTCAGCAATTGGTGCGCGGCGATCGAGGCGATGATGATGCCGACGGCGAGCGGGGCGAGACCGAGCGCGGCATCGGTCGGGGTGTAGCCGAGTCCGTTCTGCATGAACAGCGACAGCACATACAGCAGGCCGGAGACCGCGGCGAAAAATACGAGGCCGAGGATCAGACCAGAGGTGAAGCCCCGGTTCTCGAAGAGCGTCGGCTTGATCAGCGGGTTGGCCGCGGTGATCTGCCGAAGGGCGAACAGCGCGAAGGAGACGACTCCGGCCGCCAAGGCCGCGAAGGGCGCGCCGCTCCAGCCATTGGCGGAACCGTCGATCAGTCCGAATAGCGTCCCGAACATGGCCGCGGCGAGCAGGAGGGCGCCGAGCGCGTCGATGGTGACGGTGCGGTCGCCGTCCTCGGCGGGCAGCAGGCGATGGGCGGCGGCGAATGCGAGGCCGCCGAGCACGATATTGATCAGGAACATGGCACGCCAGCCGAGGCCGAGCAGATCCGCGTCGACGAGGAATCCGGCCAGGATCGGGCCGCAGACGCCGGACAGGCCGAGGCTCGGCCCGAAGACGCTGAATGCCCTGCCCAACTGTTCGCGAGGGAAGACGCTGGTGAGGATGCCGAAACCCTGGGGTATCAGCATCGCGCCGAAGGCGCCCTGGATCAGGCGCGCGGTAATGAGCGTGGCCGGATCGATGGCGAGACCGCAGGCGACCGAGGCGAGGGTGAATCCGGCAAGGCCGATCAGGAACAGCCGCCGTTTGCCGAAGCGATCGCCGAGTCGGCCGCCGACGACCAGCAGGACGCCGAGGGATAGGGCATAGCTCGCGCCGAGCCACTGGATCAGCGACGACCCGCTGTGGAGATCTCGCGCGATGGTCGGTGCGGCGATATTGGTGATGGTCGAGTCGAGCAGGTCGAGAACGTCGGCCGCGAGTATTACCGCCAGTATCGCCCACATCCGGGCGCTGACCTTGCTATCTGGTTGCTGCGTGCGGGTGTTCATGTCCTTCTCCTGATGGGAGGAAATCGGAGCGAACAGGGATCGTGACGAACATTGTTCGGTCGACGGGAACGCTAGATTACGAACAGCGTTCGTGTCAAACATTGTTCGTCAGCGCGTATGCTCGGCCCATGAGCGCCGCACCCGTCAGCCGCCGGGCCCGACCCGCGAAAGCACCCCTCAGCCGTGACGTCATCATCGAAACCGGCCTGCGCATCCTCGACCGCGACGGTCTGGCCGCCCTCACCATGCGTCGCGTCGCGCAGGACCTGGATACCGGCGCGGCCTCGCTCTACGTCTATGTCGCCAACCGTGACGATCTGATGGCCGCCATGCTCGATCACGTGCTCGGCACCGTCCCCGAGCCGACCGGCGACACCTGGCGTGACCGGCTCACAGCGCTGGTCACGACGACCGTCGACGCGATGGCCAAACATGAGGGGCTCGCACTCGTCGCGCTCGGCGCGATTCCCAGCAGCCCGAATGCCTTGCGGATCGTCGAGCTGCTGCTCGCCCTGTTCGCCGAGGGCGGGGTGGACGCACAGACCAATTCCTGGGCCGTCGACCTGATCTACCTGCACATATCCGCGCAGGCCGCAGAGCAGAGCGCGTACAACACCAAGGACACCAACGAGCAGGACTATGTCGCCGAGGTGAAACGGCGCTTCGCGGCACTACCCGCCGATCGGTATCCGACGCTCATGGCGATGGGGGACCAGATGTTCTCGGGCGACGGCGACGAGCGGGCCCGGTGGGCGCTGCGTGCGCTGGTCAACGGCATCCTGGCGACTCCGGCCGAGTGAGGTTCGTGGGAGAATCGTCCATGCGGACGATTCGACCGGCGGTCGAGGACGACCTGCCGATACTGCAAGAAATCGAGCGCGTTGCGGGCAAACCATTCGCTGACATCGGCATGATGGCTGTCGCGGATGACGATCCGCCGTCACTGCAAACGCTGCGTGAGTTCCAACAGGCGGGCCGGGCCTGGGTCTATCCCGATGACACCGGCCGCCCGATCGGCTATCTGGTTCTCGGGATCGTCGATGGCAATGCCCATATCGACCAGGTCTCGGTGGATCCGAATCATGCGGGTAAGCGGATCGGCAAGCGGCTCATCGACCATGCGGTGCAGTGGTCGAAAGCGCAAGGGCTACCGGCGATCACGCTGACAACCTTCGTCGACGTGGCCTGGAACGGTCCCTACTATGAGCGCCTCGGCTTCCGCTTTCTGACCGCCGCCGAAGAGACCGCCGAGCTACGCGAAATCCGCGCCGCCGAGGCCGCGCACGGCCTCGACCTCTGGCCGCGCGCCGCGATGCGCGCCGAACTCGCCACCTGGCGGATGGACTGACCCGCGCCGCCCGACCATTCGGCCGAATGCGACGCCGCGCGTTGCGAACCTAATGCTGGTGCGCGAAGGCGGCTTCCGCTGCGGGTAGGGCCGCCGCGCGGTCCGCGGGGACCAGGCCGATGCGGGTGCGGCGGTCGAGCAGATCGTCGGTGTCGAGTGCGCCCTCGTGGGTGATGGCGAAGGCGAATTCGGCTGCGGTGACGTCGATTCCGGGGGCGACGTATTCGGCGAGGGCGGGATTCGCGGCAGCCGTTGCCAGCACGGTCGCCGCCTCGCTGCCGAAGCGTTCGATCAGCAGCGGCGGGGCGGCGATGCGGTCGCGGGCGGCGCCGGAGATCGCGCCCACCAGGGGAAGTCGCTTGGTGCGGCACGGGCCGGCGGCGAGGTTGCCCGTGGCTACCGCCGCGTCGACCGCGTCCTCGGCCATCTGGCGGTAGGTGGTGAGCTTGCCGCCGACAATGGTGATAACACCGGTCGGGGAGTGCAGGACCGCGTGCTGGCGGGAGATATCGGCGGTGCTGTTGTCGGCCGTCTTCAGTAGCGGGCGCAGTCCGGCATAGCTGCCGCGAATATCGCTGCGGGTCAATGGCTCTCGGAGGGCGGTATTGATGGTGTCGAGGAGGAAGTCGATTTCGGCTTCGGTGGGCTGGGGTTCGTCGGGGATCGGTCCCGGTGCGTCCTCGTCGGTCAGGCCGAGGTAGACCCGCCCGTGCGCCGCCGGGAAGGCGAAGACGAAGCGGCTCGTACTGCCCGGCACCGGGACGGTCAGCGATGCGGTGAGCCCGCCGAATGATTCGGCATCGAAGACCAGATGGGTGCCGCGGCTCGGGCGCAGTTCGATGCTCGGGTCGACCTGATCGGCCCAGACGCCGGTGGCATTGACGACGGTGCGGGACCGGATGGCCATGGTCTCGCCGGTCGAGGTATCGCGGAGGGTGGCCGAATCCCCGGTGACGTCAAGGGCTTCGACGCGGGTAAGGATGGTTGCGCCGTGCGCGGCAGCGGTGCGGGCCAATGCCACCACCAGTCGCGCGTCGTCCACTAGCTGTCCGTCCCAGGCCTGCAGCCCGCCGCGCAATCCTTCGCGGCGCACAGTCGGTGCCAAGCGCAGCGCCTCGGCGGCGGCGACTCGACGGGAACGCGGCAGTGTCGCGGGCGAAGTGCCCGCACTGCGCCGCAGCACATCGCCAGCGACGAATCCGGCGCGGATCAACGCACGCTGTGCCACACCGATTTCCGGAAGCAGCGGCACCAATTGCGGCAGTGGCCGCACCAGATGCGGTGCCGTGGTGGCGATCAGGATGCCACGCTCGACGGCGCTTTCGTGCGCGATGCCGACCCGCCCGCTGGCCAGATACCGCAGCCCGCCGTGCACCAGCTTCGAACTCCAGCGACTCGTACCGAACGCCAGGTCGTGCCGTTCCACCAGCACTGTTCGCAGTCCGCGGGACGCGGCATCGACGGCCGCGCCGACACCGGTCACGCCGCCGCCGATCACCAGCACATCGATATCGATACCGTCGCCGAGCACCTGTAGCTCGCGCGCGCGGCGTCCGGCGTTCAGCGCGGAATTTCCACGGGCAGCGGCCGAATTCGCAGTCATCACAATCCCTTTCCGGTGGCGGACGGACCGCCGGTGCGCAGGTGTTCGGTCATTGGAGCGGCTTGTCGGTCGTCGCGGGTCCGCCGTCGGGAGCGAGGTAGCCGTCGATCGCGCGGGTCAATTCCGCATCCAGTGCCGCTCCGGCCAGCAGCGGGGCGACCGTACCCGCCGACTGCACCGCCGATTGCGCGATCAGCAACAGCATTGTCGCCATCTGTTCGGGCTCGCCCGCGCGGATGGAGCCGTCCAGGTGGCCGTCCCGGATGCCCGCGGTGAACAGTTCGATCAGGGCGCGTTGATTGCGGCCGAGGCGGCCGAAGACATAGGTGAGCATCAGGTCGGTATCGGTACGGAAGATCTTGCCGAACAACGGATTCGAGCGAATGGTCGCCGCGCCCCCGACGATGCCCTCGACCATGCGGGCACGCGCGTTACCCGTACTCGGCATGGCCGCGGCGACGATCGCGCGCAGTTCGCGCACCAGCAGTTCGGCCACTAGCGATCCGGTATCCGGCCAGCGCCGGTAGACGGTCGGCCTGCTGACCCCGGCGCGGCGGGCCACCTCGGTGAGGGTGGTGCGGCGCACCCCGAACTCCTCCACGCAGGCCCGGGCGGCATCGAGGATCGCGAGATCGGTTGCCGCGAGCGCGTCGACGGGGGCGGACTCTGCGGAGGCAGTCATCGGGTGTCACCACCGGGTGTCGGCGGCACCGTCGCAGCGGTGCCGGAAGCGGGTGTCTGTTCGTTACTGCTTGACAGTCTATGTCAAACTGTAACGTATGGTCGAGACGCATCAGCACACATCCTCTAGCGAGGCGGCCGCCGCAATCCCGGGCGCGCCGGAGCACGCGGCGAGTATGGTTTGGGACGCCTGGGGCATACCCGCCGGACACAAGCCGCTCTCGGCTTCGATTCGAACCCTGCTGACGCAGGTATTCGGAGTCTCCGGCGACCCGGTGGCGCGCCGCGATGAGGGCGATGTGCCGCTACGCGAGTCGACGTTGACACCGACTCAACGGGACGGGTTGGTCGCGGTGGTCGGCGTGGGCAGCATTTCGGTCGACCACCACGATCGTTTGCGGCATGCGGGCGGTAAGAGCACCCCCGATCTGCTGCGCCGCCGCGCCGACGGCCCACAGGACGCGCCCGATGCGATCATCTTCCCCGGCGACCATGAGCAGGTGCTCGCCGTGCTGGCCTACTGCGCCGACAATGCCATCGCGGTGGTGCCCTTCGGCGGTGGTACCAGTGTGGTCGGCGGCGTCGACCCGGTCCGGGGCCGCTTCGATACCGTCATCGCGCTGGATCTGCGCCGCCTCGACGGTATTTCCGATATCGACCCGATCAGCGGCACCGCCACGCTCGGCGCCGGATTGACCGGCCCGCTGGCCGAGGAACTCCTTGCCGCCCATGGCCTTTCGCTCGGCCACTTCCCGCAGAGCTTCGAATTCGCCAGCATCGGCGGTTTCGCCGCAACCCGGTCCTCCGGACAGGCCTCGGCAGGTTACGGCCGCTTCGATGACATGGTGCAGCGGCTCAAGATCGCCACGCCCAGCGGCACCATCGAACTCGGCCGCGCACCCGCATCCGCCGCGGGCCCGGACCTGCGTGAACTGTTCGTCGGTTCGGAGGGGGCGCTCGGTGTGATCACCGAGGTAACCCTGCGGGTGCATCCCGTACCGGAAACCATTGGCTACCAGGCCTGGTCGTTCCCGGACTTCGAAACCGGCGCCGCCGCACTGCGCTCGGTGGTGCAGGCGGGTGCCGCACCGACCGTGCTCCGGCTCTCCGATGAGGTCGAGACCGGCATCAATCTGGCTCGGTCCGCCGATATCGGTGGTGAGTCGGTTCCGGGTTGTCTGGCCATCACCACGTTCGAGGGCACCGAGGCGCATGTCGCGGCCCGCAGCGCTGAGGCGGGCGCACTGCTGGCCGCGGCGGGCGGGACCGCGCTGGGACAGACCCCGGCTCGAGACTGGGAGCACGGCCGTTTCGCCGCACCCTATATGCGCGATGCCCTGCTGGATGTCGGCGTGCTCTGCGAAACCTTGGAGACCGCGACCACCTGGTCGAATCTGGCCGAGCTGAAGGCGAAGGTCACCGCGGCACTGACGGATTCGCTCGGCGGTCAGGGCACCCCGCCGCTGGTGATGTGTCACATCTCGCACACCTATCCGACCGGTGCCTCGCTATATTTCACCGTCATCGCCAAGCAGCTGGACGACCCGATCACCCAGTGGTCCACCGCGAAACGAGCCGTCGGCGACGCGATCGTGGCCGCGGGCGGCACCATCACCCATCATCACGCGGTCGGCACCGACCATCGCCCGTGGATTCCCGATGAGATCGGCGATCTCGGCGTGCGCGTGCTGCGCGCGGTGAAGCGGGAATTGGACCCGGTGGGCATCCTCAACCCTGGAAAGCTGGTCCCGTGACACAGGATTCGTCCCGTCCGGTGCGCGCGGTCACCGTCGTGACCAATCCGCAGTCCGGCGTCGGCAAGGGCGGCGATGTGGCAGCGGCCGCGCTGGCCCGCTTCGCCGCACGCGGTGTCGAGATCACCGAGGTGCGTGCGCCTTCGGCCACCGAATCGGTACGTCTGGTGCGGGATTCGATCGCGGGCAGTGACCGGCCGGACGCGGTGGTCTGTATCGGCGGTGACGGGTTGATGAATGTGACGCTGGAAGCGCTCGCGCAGACCGGCGTACCGCTCGGCCTGATCCCCGCGGGCACCGGCAATGACCTCGCGCGGGAAATCGGTGTGCCCACCGACGATCCCGTCGCGGCGGCCGATCTGGTGCTCGGCGGCCGCACCCGTGGCATCGACCTGGGCCTGATCGAATCGCCGACGCCCGGATTCACGCCCAAGTGGTTCGCCACCGTCACCGGTACCGGATTCGACGCACGAGTCACCTTGCGCGCCAACGATATGCGCTGGCCCAGAGGTCCGCTGCGCTACACCGTCGCCGCATTGGCCGAAATCTCGGGCCGCTTCACCGTGCCCTATCGGATCGAACTGTCCGGCGTCGTGCCCGGCGCGCTCGACAATCCGGATTCCGACACCGTGATCGAGACCGATGCGGTCATGGTGGCGATCGGCAATACCCGCACATATGGGGGTGGCATGCTGGTCTGTCCGGACGCGGTGATGGATGACGGTTTCCTGGATCTCACGGTCGTCGGCGCGGTTTCCCGAGGGGATATGCTCCGTCTGCTGCCCGCACTATCGGCCGGTAAACGAATCGATCATCCGAAGTCCAAGCAGTACCGCGTCGCGCAGGTCACGCTCACCGCCCCCGGTGCCCCGGCGACCGCCGACGGTGAGCCCGCCGGCACGCTCCCGATCACCCTGCGCGCGGTGCCCGGTGCACTGACCGTGCTGGTCCCATGATCATGAGAACGACGTCCGCACTCGTCACACCGCGAAGCTGACCCGACCCAGCCGGTCGATGGTGGTCCGATCGGCGATCACCATCGATGCGGGCGCGGGCCGCGGGAGATCTCCCGTGCCGACGGCGCGCATGAGACGGTCCCAGCGGCGGCAATGCAGCGTGAAGAAGAACGGATTCACGCGCCGACCGCGCGCGTGCTGACCGGCGCGCGCTGTTCTGGCAGGCACATCGAGCAGGATGACGTGCACTTCCCGGCCATAGCGCGCCGCCCAGCGGCCGATCAAACGTCTGGCCCACCCGAAGGTGGCGCAGTCGTGGATGACGACCGGCCCGGCACCGTCCCGCAGCGCGGCTCTGATCCCGCGGTAATGCGCGATGTGCACCACCGGCCGCCACAACGGGTACGGCAGCCGACCGAGCCTGCGCCGCCAGCGATTTCGCGAATGGTGCGAGTCGAGCACCACCGAATCCGCTTGGCCGCGCGGCGGTCGCTCGGCATCGGCCTCGGCGCCGAAGAACAGCCGCAACGCCGTACTCTTACCCGCGCCCGGCACTCCGGCCACGACCAATGCCGCCGTCGCGGGATACCGCAATTCCTCGATGGTGCGTCCGCGCAGATCGTGTACGGAGGTCGGTGCGAATACCCGAACATCGGGTATTCGCGGTTGCGAACCCGGATAGGGCGAATCGAGCGGAGGGTTCACCTCTTCCAGGCTCCTCAGCCGACGCCGCCCCGACAACCGGGAAAACCCTGATTCTCGCTGTGTATTTCCTGAGCGGAGCAGGGCGGGCGAGGCTCGGTCTCGGCGCGCGGTGTTCGCCACGCCGTAGGGCCGCTGCCTGCGCATTCAATGGCGACCTCGAACCGGCGCGAGGCGACAGCCGCGGCGCCGAGGATGGAAGCCGCGATGAAGCTGAGAATTACTTGTGGATTCGGAGCTCGAGCCGTTTTGGGCGGTAAGCTCTCCAGGTGTAGGCGGAGTGTTCGGTGTCCCTCATCCACCGAAGACTCCGCCTTTTTCTGTGCGCTGGCCCTTTTAGGAGCTCAGCGAGCACCACCACTAGAATGCCGGGGTGACCAGCGCAGCCTCTGACAACCCGCGTAATCGTGCCGATGCCCTCCCCAAGAGCTGGAACCCCAGCGAGGTGGAGGCCGAGATGTACGAGCGCTGGGTAGCGGCGGGCTACTTCGCCGCCGACGCCGCCAGTGCCAAGCCCGGTTACTCCATCGTGCTGCCGCCACCGAACGTCACCGGCAGCCTGCACATGGGCCACGCGCTCGACCACACGCTGATGGACACCCTCTCGCGCCGCAAGCGCATGCAGGGCTACGAGGTGCTGTGGCTGCCCGGTATGGACCACGCGGGCATCGCCACCCAGACCATTGTGGAAAAGCAGCTCGCGGTGGACGGCAAGACCAAGGAAGACTTCGGCCGCGAACTGTTCATCGAGAAGGTCTGGGACTGGAAGCGCGAATCCGGCGGACAGATCCAGTGGCAGATGCGCGCGCTCGGCGACGGCGTCGACTGGAGCCGTGACCGCTTCACCATGGACGACGGGCTCTCGCGCGCCGTGCAGACCATCTTCAAGCGGCTCTATGACGCTGGCCTGATCTACCGCGCCGAGCGCCTGGTCAACTGGTCGCCGGAACTGCGCACCGCCATCTCCGATATCGAGGTCAAGTTCGAGGATGTCGAAGGCGAGCTGGTCTCGCTGCGCTATGGCTCGCTCGAAGATGATGAGCCGCATGTGATCGTGGCCACCACCCGGGTGGAGACCATGCTCGGCGATACCGCGGTCGCGGTGCATCCGGAGGATCCGCGCTATAAGGATCTGATCGGCACCACCCTCGAGCATCCGATCACCGGACGTCAGATCCCGATCATCGCCGACGATTACGTCGATCCCGAATTCGGCACCGGCGCGGTGAAGATCACCCCCGCGCACGACCCCAACGACTTCGAGATGGGCCTGCGGCACAACCTGCCCATGCCGAACATCATGGACGAGCGCGGCCGGATCACCGGCACCGGAACCGAATTCGATGGTCTGGACCGGTTCGAGGCGCGGGTCAAGGTGCGCGAGCGGCTCGCCAGCGAAGGCCGGATCGCCGCCGAGAAACGGCCCTACCTGCACAGCGTCGGACATTCCGAGCGCAGCGGTGAGGCGATCGAGCCGCGGCTTTCGATGCAGTGGTGGGTCAAGGTGGAATCGCTGGCCAAGGCGGCCGGTGACGCGGTTCGCAATGGCGACACCGTGATCCACCCGACCAGCCAGGAGCCGCGCTGGTTCGAATGGGTCGACAATATGCACGACTGGTGCATCTCCCGGCAGCTGTGGTGGGGCCACCGCATCCCGATCTGGTACGGCCCCGAGGGCGAGGTCGTCTGCGTCGGTCCGGATGAGACCGCGCCCGAGGGCTGGGTGCAGGACCCGGACGTGCTCGACACCTGGTTCTCCTCCGGCCTGTGGCCGTTTTCCACCATGGGCTGGCCGGACTCCACCGAGGAACTCCAGAAGTTCTATCCCACAAGCGTTCTCGTCACCGGCTAC
Organism: Nocardia sp. NPDC005998; assembly: GCF_040614395.1. Classification (NCBI taxonomy): domain Bacteria; kingdom Bacillati; phylum Actinomycetota; class Actinomycetes; order Mycobacteriales; family Nocardiaceae; genus Nocardia; species Nocardia sp. NPDC005998. Next base: position 21,669 of record NZ_JBEXUI010000019.1, read on the forward strand.
GACATTCTGTTCTTCTGGGTGGCCCGGATGATGATGTTCGGCACCTTCGTCTCCGACGATCACGTGCTCACCGCGGGCAAGGGCGGCGCGAAGCAGGTGCCGTTCAAGGATGTGTTCCTGCACGGCCTGATTCGCGATCAGTACGGTAAGAAGATGTCGAAGTCGCGTGGCAACGGCATCGACCCGCTGGACTGGATCAACGCCTACGGCGCGGACGCGCTGCGCTTCACCCTGGCGCGCGGCGCGCAGCCCGGCGGCGACCTCTCGGTCGGCGAATCGCACGCACTCGCCTCGCGCAGCTTCGTGACAAAGCTGTTCAACGCCACCAAGTTCGCGCTCATGAACGGTGCGAAGCCGGGCGTGCTGCCCGATCGCGCCGAGCTCACCGATGCCGATCGCTGGATCGTCGACCGGCTCGAACAGGTTCGCGCCGAGGTGGATTCGGCATTCGACGCCTACGAGTTCGGTAAGGCCTGCGAGGCGCTGTACCACTTCGCCTGGGATGAACTGTGCGACTGGTACCTGGAGCTGACCAAGGTGCAGTTCGCGGCCGACGGTGCGCGGGCCGAATCGACCAGCATCGTGCTCGGCAATGTGCTCGATTCGGTGCTGCGGCTGTTGCACCCGGTTGTCCCGTTCGTCACCGAATCGCTGTGGCGGGCACTGACCGGCGGTGAATCGGTTGTCATCGCCGCGTGGCCCGCGGCCACCGGTGTGGCCGCGGATGCGGCTGCCGCGCAACGGGTTTCGGATGGACAGCGGTTGATCACCGAGATCCGCCGCTTCCGTAGCGACCAGGGGCTGGCCGATAAGCAGAAGGTGGCGGCCAAGCTGATCGGTCTCGATGCCGCCGGCCTCACCGAACTGCACGATTCGGTGACCAACCTGGCCCGACTGACCGAACCCGGCACCGATTTCGCGGCGACCGCCTCGCTCGAGGTCCGGCTGAGCGCGGCCACGGTGACGGTGGAACTCGACACCTCCGGCGCGGTCGACCTGGACGCCGAACGCCGCCGCCTGGAGAAGGATCTCGCCGCGGCCGAGAAGGAATTGGCAACCACTACGGCCAAACTCGGCAACGAGGCCTTCCTGGCCAAGGCGCCGGATCAGGTGGTCGACAAGATCAAGGGACGTCGCGATGTCGCCGAGGCCGAGGTGGCCCGCATCGGTGCCCGGCTCGCGGAACTGAGCGGCAAATGAACGACGAACCGGAGCCGCAGTACGCGGACGACGAGCATCCCAAGGCGCGGCTCGGCTCCGGGCCGTCCCCGGTGGATCTGGCCGAAATGGCATTGGTCGAGGCGGAATTGGACCAACGCTGGCCGGAGACCAAGATCGAGCCATCGCTGACCCGCATCGCCGCGCTGATGGATCTGCTCGGCTCGCCGCAGCAGAGCTATCCGGCCATCCACATCGCGGGCACCAATGGCAAGACCTCGGTGACCCGCATGATCGATGCGCTGTTCACCGCGCTGCACCGGCGCACCGGCCGGATCACCAGCCCGCATCTGCAGTTGGCCACCGAGCGGATCAGCATCGACAACGTGCCGATCACCCCGGCCAAGTACGTCGAGACCTACCGCGAACTGCTGCCGTATATCGAGATGATCGATAAGCAGTCCGCGGCCGCCGACGGTCCGGCCATGAGCAAGTTCGAGGTGCTCACCGGCATGGCCTATGCCGCCTTCGCGGAGGCGCCGGTGGATGTGGCCGTCGTCGAGACGGGGATGGGCGGCCGCTGGGACGCGACCAATGTCATCGACGGACAGGTCGCGGTGATCACACCGATCGGCCTGGACCACACCGACTACCTCGGCGACGATCTCGCCTCGATCGCGGCGGAGAAGGCCGGAATCATCAAACGTGCGCCGGAGAACCTGATTCCGCGCGATACCGTCGCCATCATCGCCGAACAGGCGCCGGAGGCCATGGAGGTGCTGCTGCGCCGGGCCGTCGAGGTCGATGCCGCGGTGGCGCGCGAGGGTTCGGAGTTCCGGGTGCTGGCCCGCCAGATCGCGGTCGGCGGCCAGCAGCTGGAATTGCAGGGCCTCGGTGGCGTCTACGACGAGATCTTCCTGCCGCTGCACGGTGAGCACCAGGCGCGCAATGCGGTGCTCGCGCTGGCGGCGGTGGAGGCGTTCTTCGGTGCGGGCGCCGAGCGGCAGCTCGATATCACCGCGGTCCGCGCGGGTTTCGCCAGCGTCACCAGTCCGGGCCGGATGGAACGCATGCGAAACGCCCCGACCATCTTCATCGACGCCGCCCACAATCCGGCGGGCGCGCAGGCGTTGGCCGCGACGCTGACCGCGGAATTCGACTTCCGCAAGCTGGTGGGCGTCGTCGCCGTGCTCGGTGACAAGGATGCGGCGGGCATTCTGGAGGCGCTGGAGCCGGTGCTGGACGAGATCGTGGTCACCAACAATGGTTCGCCGCGCGCCATGGATGTCGAGCGCCTGGCCGACCTCGCCGTACAGCGCTTCGGCGATGAGCGGGTGGTCACCGCCGAGACCTTGCCCGACGCGCTGGAAACGGCCATCGCCATCGCCGAGGAGGTCGGCGATACGGGCGAAATGGTCTCGGGCGCGGGGGTTGTGGTGACCGGATCGGTGGTCACGGCGGGGGCGGCCCGCGCCTTGTTCGGGAAGAGCCCGGCATGAGCGTCAGGCCCGGAGGAGGCAGGGTGCGTAACCACGGAGGGTCCCGCGAATGCCGCAGTGAGCACAGCATGAGCGTCAGGCCCGGAGGAGGCAGCGCGCGTAACCACGCGGGGGCCCGCGAACGCCGCAATGAACACAGCGTGAGCGTTGGGCCCGGGTCCGGATGCGGCAGCATGGGTGGGAACGTGGGGCCCGCGAATGCCGAGAAGGAGACAGCGTGACCGAGACATCCGGCGACGCCGCCGAGCCCGAAGGGACCGACGGCGCACCGCAGGTCCCACCGCCCGCCACCGATCCGTGGAAGGGACTGCGCGGTGTCATGGCGGGCACCTTGATCCTGGAGGCGATCACGGTGCTGCTGGCACTGCCCGTCGTCGCATCCGTCGGCGGGGGAGTCGGCTGGTTCTCGGGCAGCTATCTCGTGGTCCTGGCCCTGGTGATGATCCTCGGCGCCGGACTGCAGCGCCGCCCGTGGGCCATCCCGTTCAACCTGGCCCTGCAGGTGCTGTTGATCCTCGGCGTCTTCGTCCATCTGTCCATCGGCGTCATGGGCGTCTTCTTCGCCGTGGTGTGGGGTTTCATCCTGGTCCTACGCGCCGATGTCAAGCGCCGAATGGAACTCGGCCTGCTCCCCAGCCAGCGCATCGAAGGCTCTTCATAGCTCCGGTTCGGTAACCCGGGGTACCGCCTATTAGGCTGTGCGCCGTGACTGAGCAGACGTTGGTACTCATCAAGCCGGACGGTGTGGCCCGTGGCCTCGTCGGTGAGGTGCTGGCCCGGATCGAGCGCAAGGGGCTGAAGATCGCCGCCCTCGAGCTGAAGCAGGTATCCGAGGAAGTGGCGCGTGGCCACTACGCCGAGCACGCCGAGAAGCCGTTCTTCGGTTCTTTGATCGAGTTCATCACCTCCGGCCCGGTCGTCGCGGCCATCCTGGAGGGCCCGCGCGCCATTGCCGCGTTCCGTCAGATCGCCGGTGGCACCGATCCGGTCGAGAAGGCCGTCCCCGGCAGCATTCGCGGTGACTTCGCGCTGGAGACCCAGGAGAACCTGGTGCACGGATCGGATTCGCCGGAATCGGCCAAGCGGGAAATCGCGCTCTGGTTCCCGGAGTTCCCGGCCTGATCCAGGGCTACGGCGTGAGCTGCGCGAACCGAGGGCCGGGCGGCATCGCCGCGGGCCGGAGCCGAGCGCAGCGAGGTGTAGTCGTGCGGCGATGGCAAGACGTCGCCGCACTGTGTGGGATACTGGCATTGGTTACTGACGATGCCGACTGTTCGCGCAGGTACGCGAACGATCGGTGCCGGACGGTAACCGGATGACACTGCGGTTCGATGCCGATCATCGCTGCCACGAACAACTGGCCTGTTGCTAGGGCCGGAGGTTCGCGTCGGCACGCTGGATGAGCGCTCGCGCCGTGGAGTTCAGCCAATAGCCAGGCGCCGCGTGACCAGTTAGCCCGACCGACGAACAAAACATGGTGTTAACCGGGCATGCGGGGCGAGACCACTTGACCTTGCGCCAACCGCGTGAGGTGAACGGACAGTGCCCCCGCGTCGGCCGCGTCACTCCTGCCAGGAGGGACGCGCCCGGGGACCCGAGGAGACTTCGTGGCCGATCAAGAGCCGCTGGAAACAACATCACAGGATGCCGAACAATTGCCGGAGCGAATCCGAGTTCACGCGCTTGCCAAGCGGCTGGGGGTAACCAGCAAACGCATCCTGGCCAAGCTCGCCGAGTTGGGTGCCGATGCGCGTAGTGCGCAGTCGAACGTCGATCGAGCGGTAGCGGAATCGGTCCGCGAGGCGCTCGTCACCACCGAGCCGGACGCCGAGGTGTCACAGGATGCCGAGGTCGCGCCGGACCAACAGCCAGCTCCCGACGAGCCCGGCCTCATCTTTTCCGCACCGGACCAGGTGATCGATCAGTCCGGATCACTGCCATCGGGGGAGCAGCCCGCGGCGCACCAGCCGTCGATGCAGCTGTTCACCCATTCGGTTCCGCAGGAGCCGCACGTCGCGACGCCGGTCGTCTTCGAGGCCGCCGCCGCGGTCTCCGCGCCGCTGTTCCTGCCGCCGGACGCCGCGGCGGCCGAAGCGGCGCGTAAACAGCGGCGGGCCGAGCGGGAGACCCGCCGGGTCGAGGAGCCGGTGGTCGAGGACGAGGTCGAGACCACCGAGGAAGAACAGGAACCGACCGAACAGCAGGGCGATGCGGAGGACCAGCCGCGTCGTCGTCGGCGTGGCCGTCGCGGCCGTGGTCGTGGTCGTGGTGAACAGCACAGCGAATCCGATACCGAAGGTGACGAGAGCGACGTCGCCGAGGAGACCACCGAGGACGAGCAGCCCGCCGCGCGCAAGACCGAGGCCGAGCCCACCGAAACCGCCGAGGACACCGAGGGCGAGGACGAGGAATCCGGTCTGCCGGAGGGCTCGAGCCGTCGCCGCCGTCGCCGCCGTCGCCGCAAGGTGGCCGGTGAGGGTGCCGAGGCCGAGGCCGTCTCCGAGGACGATCCGCCCAACACCGTGGTGCACGAGCGCGAGCCGCGCAACAAGAGCCGCACTCGCGCCACGGTCGACGAGGTGCAGGGCATTACCGGCTCCACCCGGCTCGAGGCCAAGCGGCAGCGTCGGCGCGACGGTCGCGAGGCCGGTCGCCGCCGCCCGCCGATCCTGACCGAGTCGGAGTTCCTGGCCCGCCGCGAGGCGGTGGACCGGGTGATGGTGGTGCGCGAGAAGACCTTCCCCGATCATCCGACCGCCACCCAGGTCGCGGTGCTCGAGGACAACATCCTGGTCGAGCACTTCGTGACCAATACCGGCTCCGCGTCGATGGTCGGCAATGTCTACCTCGGCAAGGTGCAGAACGTGCTGCCCTCGATGGAGGCCGCATTCGTCGATATCGGCCGCGGCCGCAACGGTGTGCTCTACGCCGGTGAGGTGAACTGGGAGGCCGCCGGTCTCGGCGGCAAGGAGCGCAAGATCGAGCAGGCGCTCAAGCCGGGCGATCAGGTGCTGGTCCAGGTGAGCAAGGATCCGGTTGGGCACAAGGGTGCGCGCCTGACCACTCAGATCAGCCTGGCCGGACGCTTCCTGGTGTACGTCCCGGGTGGTTCGTCCACCGGCATCAGCCGCAAGCTGCCCGATACCGAGCGCAAGCGGCTCAAGGAGATCCTGCGCGATATCGTGCCCGCCGACGCCGGTGTGATCATCCGCACCGCATCGGAGGGCGTCAGCGAGGCCGAACTGGCCCGCGACGTGGAGCGGCTACAGGCGACATGGCGCACCATCGAGAAGGCCTCCGAGGCCAAGGACAGCGGCTCACCCAAGACGCTGTACGAAGAGCCGGACCTGTTGGTCAAGGTCATCCGTGATCTGTTCAACGAGGACTTCTCCAGGCTGGTCATCGAGGGTGAGCGGTCCTGGAGCACCGTCGAGAACTACATCCGCACGGTCGCGCCCGACATGCTCGCCCGGGTCTCCCGGCACGAGAACAACGGTGTCGACGTATTCGAGACCTACCGGATCGACGAACAGCTCGCCAAGGCGCTAGATCGCAAGGTGTGGCTGCCCTCGGGCGGCACCCTGGTGATCGACCGGACCGAGGCGATGACGGTCATCGACGTCAATACCGGCAAGTTCACCGGTGCGGGCGGCAGCAACCTGGAAGAGACGGTCACCCGCAACAATCTGGAGGCGGCCGAGGAGATCGTGCGCCAGATGCGATTGCGCGATATCGGCGGCATGATCGTCGTCGACTTCATCGATATGGTGCTGGAGTCGAACCGGGATCTGGTGCTGCGGCGGCTGACCGAGGCGTTGGGGCGCGACCGCACCCGGCATCAGGTCTCCGAGGTGACCTCGCTGGGGCTGGTCCAGATGACCCGCAAGAAGCTGGGCACCGGCCTGGTCGAAGCGTTCTCGTCGACCTGTGAGCATTGCCACGGTCGGGGCATCATCGTGCACACATATCCGGTCGAGCTCACCGCGACCGAGGATGTCGCGCGTGGCGGCCGGGAGACCGGATCGCGGCGGCGTCGTGGCCGGGACAAGAGCGCGGCGGCCAGTGCGCCTGCCGCTGCCAGCAATGGCACCGGACATGTCGCGGAGGCGGACGAGTCGGAGATCGCGGTCAAGCGGGCGCATCCGGTCGCGCTGGCAATGGCGGCACATCAGTCCGAGGATGCCGCGCACGGCGAGGAGCCCGAAGGACAGCGTGAGGTCGCCGCGGCTGCGGCCGAAGCTGTCGCGACCGAAGCGGCCGAAGCTGTTGCGGCTGAAGCCGAGGCTGTCGCGGCCGAAGCAGCTGCGATCGAAGCCATTGCCGAAGCCGCCTCGGCTGCGGGCATGGTCGAGGAAGTCGTGGTCGACGAAGCCGTTGCGGCGGTGGCCGAGGCCGCTGCGGAAGCGGTAGCCGAGGAAGTCGCTGAAGCGGTGGTGGAGGAAGCCGTCCAGCCCGCGCCCGAGGAGGTCGTCTCCGCTGAGCCGGTCGTCGAGGCCGCTGCGAAGTCCGAGGCAGCGGCACCCGTTGCGGTCACCGAGCCCGCGGCTGAGCAGGCTGTCACATCCGAGGCACCCGCGGCATCAGCCGTCTCGGCCAACGGTGCGCCGGAACCAGTGGCGCCCCGTTCGGCCAGCCGCAGACGCCGTGTGGCGCGTTCGGCCGCCGCACCGGCCGCGGACACTGCGGGCGCGGTGTTCGTGTTGCCGACGGCTGATCAGACGTCCGCAACGCCCGTGGTGGATTACACGGCGGATATGCCGGGCGTGGTGCCGACGCGCAAGCCGCGCCGCCGGGCCGTCGGTCGTCCCGCCGGACCGCCGGTGGACGACGCGAACTGATCGCCACGATCGGATCCGAACTCGGGACCCCCGCCGCACTTCGCGACGGGGGTTCCCGCGTTGGACGGCCGAGTCCGACCGGCGGCGGGACCGTGACCTGGTGCGGGGCACCGGTTTGGTCGGCGTGGTATCCGTCCTGTAATCTTGGACAGTCGCTGCCCGGCGACAGCGCTCATCTGCGCTGTGTTCGTGACTCGGCTCGAAGCCGAGAGCCATCAGGTTGCTGAGGCGGCGGTGACTACCAGACCAGAGTGCTGTGGTTTCCAAGCGGAGTCATCCGGGCGGGAGCACACAGCCGCGCGAGCACGAGCACGAGCCGCGCGCATGACAGGAAGAAGGGCAGCCGACCGATGGCAACGTACGCGATCGTCAAGACCGGCGGAAAGCAGTACAAGGTCGCGGTCGGTGACCTGGTGAAGGTCGAGAAGATCGAGGGTGCGCCGGGTTCGTCCGTGGCGCTGGCCCCGGTTCTCGTGGTGAACGGCGCCGAGCTGACCACCGATGCGGACAAGCTGGCCAAGGTCTCCGTGGCCGCTGAGGTCGTCGAGCACACCAAGGGCCCGAAGATCCGCATCCACAAGTTCAAGAACAAGACCGGCTACCACAAGCGTCAGGGTCACCGTCAGCCGCTGACGGTCCTCAAGGTCACCGGCATCAAGTAAGCCTCCGCGCTTTCTCGAATTACTTCACAGGAGTTCAGAAATGGCACATAAGAAGGGTGCATCCAGCTCGCGCAACGGTCGCGACTCGAATGCCCAGCGACTCGGCGTCAAGCGTTTCGGTGGCCAGTCCGTTTCGGCGGGCGAGATCCTGGTTCGCCAGCGCGGCACGCACTTCCACCCCGGCGTGCTCGTCGGCCGTGGCGGCGACGACACCCTGTTCGCCCTGGCCGCGGGCAAGGTCGAATTCGGCACCAAGCGTGGCCGCAAGACCGTGAACATCGTCGTCCAGGAGCCGGTCGAGGCCTGAGCGCCTTAAGCCACTCCGGAAACAGCTGAGCGGGTCAGGGTGCATTCCCTGGCCCGCTTTTCGCGTTCTCTAAAGACCGCGTTCCCTTAACACAGGTTTTCGAGCGACCTGCAAGCAATCGCTACGGCCACCACCGAGGAGGATGATTCGGACATGTCCAAATTCATCGACCGTGTTGTATTGCACGTGCGTGCGGGCAAGGGTGGTCATGGCTGCGCCTCCGTGCGCCGGGAGAAGTTCATGCCGCTCGGCGGTCCCGATGGCGGCAATGGCGGACGCGGCGGGGATGTGGTGCTCGAGGTCGACCCGAATGTGCACACCCTGCTGGATTTCCACTTCCATCCGCACGCCAAGGCGAGCAATGGCAAGCCGGGTGAGGGCAGTAACCGCGACGGTAAGCAGGGCACCGATCTGCTGTTGAAGGTGCCCGACGGCACCGTGGTGCTCGATGACGACGGCAAGGTGCTCGTCGACCTGGTCGGCGCGGGCAATAAGTTCATCGTGGCGCGCGGCGGACGTGGCGGGCTCGGCAATGCCGCGCTGGCCTCCAAGGCGCGTAAGGCCCCCGGTTTCGCGCTGCTCGGTGAGGACGGTGAGGAGGGCGATCTCGTCCTCGAGCTGAAATCCGTGGCCGATGTCGGCCTGGTCGGATACCCGTCGGCGGGTAAGTCCTCGCTGGTGTCGGTGCTCTCGGCGGCCAAACCGAAGATCGCGGACTACCCGTTCACCACGCTGGTGCCCAATCTCGGTGTGGTTTCCAGCGGTGAGACCACCTTCACCATCGCCGATGTGCCCGGTCTGATTCCCGGTGCGAGCGAGGGGCGCGGGCTCGGCCTGGACTTCCTGCGGCATCTCGAGCGCTGTGCGGTACTCGCGCATGTCGTCGACTGCGCGACATTGGAGCCGGGACGCGATCCGGTCTCCGATGTCGATGCGCTCGAGGCCGAACTCGCGGCCTACAAACCGGCATTGGATGCCGATACCGGGCTCGGTGATCTGGCCGATCGGCCGCGCGTGGTGATCCTGAACAAGGTGGATGTGCCCGATGCCGCCGAACTGGCGGAGATGGTCACTGCCGAATTCACCGCCCGTGGCTGGCCGGTCTTCGAGATCTCGGCGGTGAGCCGAGCTGGTCTGCGCCCCTTGACATTCGCACTCGCCGATATGGTCGAGCAGTATCGCGCGGCGCATCCGAAGGCCGCGCCGAAGCGTCCGGTGATCCGCCCGATCGCGGTGCACGAGACCGGTTTCAGCGTGATCGCCGATCCGGAGGAGCCCGGCGGCTTCATCGTGCGCGGTCCGCAACCGGAGCGCTGGGTGCGCCAGACCCAGTTCGACAATGACGAGGCCGTCGGCTACCTCGCCGACCGCCTGGCCCGCCTCGGCGTGGAAGAGGAACTGGTGAAACAGGGCGCCGAGCCGGGAGCCCCGGTCACCATCGGTGACGTCACCTTTGAATGGGAGCCGCAGATCTCTGCGGGTATCGATATGGTGCCCACTGGCCGCGGCACCGATATCCGCCTGGAGCAGAACGACCGGATCAGTGCGGCCGAACGCAAGCACGCCTCGCGGGTACGGCGTGGTCTGGTCAAGGACGACGAGGAATAGCGTGGACGCCGTGGGCTTGTGGTGTGCGCCGAAGTCTGACACGGCGTTGCTCGGTCCGGCCCATCGGCGGGTATCGGAATTCAGTAGTGGCCGACACGGTGCGGTGTTGCTCCGGAAGTTCAGCGCGGCGTCGAGTTCGGCTGGATCGATGGACACGGCCAGTTCGGTTGAATCAGCTGGTATGGCGCGGGCGGTCAGCCCGGCCAGTGCACCGGGGTCGGTTGAGTCGGGCGCTAGGACCGGCACGGTTGAATCGATCGATACGATGGGTTCTGTTGCGGTACAGGGAGTTCTGTTGCGATGCAGGTGAGTTCGGGGATCGCGGAGGCGATGGCGCAGTCCGGTCTGAGTGAGGCCAGGACGGCGATCGCGGCGGCGCGCAGTGTGGTGGTGAAGATCGGGTCATCGGCGCTGACCAGTTTGAAGGGTGGGCTGGATACGGCGCGACTGGATCGGCTCGCCGATGCGGTGGAGGCACGGATGCGGGCCGGATCCGATGTGGTCGTGGTTTCCTCCGGTGCCATCGGTGCCGGTATCGCTCCGCTCGGATTGACAAGCCGCCCAAGGGATCTGGCCACCAAACAGGCCGCGGCGAGTGTCGGCCAGTTGGCATTGGCGCATGCCTGGGGCACCTCGTTCGCGCGATACGGGCGCACGGTCGGCCAGGTGCTGTTGAGCGCCGACGACTTCTCCCGGCGCGAACACCATCGCAATGCGCAGCGCACCCTGGATCGGCTGCGCTCGCTCGGCGCGGTCGCCGTGGTGAACGAAAACGATACTGTCGCAACGGAAGAGATCCGCTTCGGGGACAATGACCGGCTCGCCGCGCTGGTCGCGCACCTGGTCGGTGCCGATGCGCTGGTGCTGCTCTCCGATGTCGAGGGCCTCTACGACGGCGACCCGCGCAAGGGCGCCGCGAAGTTCATCCCCGAGGTCCGCAGCAGCGCCGACCTCGACGGCGTCATCGCGGGTAGCGGCGGTGCGCTCGGCACCGGCGGCATGGCCTCGAAACTCTCCGCGGCCCGCCTGGCCGCCGACGCGGGCGTACCCGTCCTGCTCGCGGCCGCCACCGCGGCCGATATCGCGCTGGGCGCGGGCACCGTCGGCACCGCCTTCGCCGCGCGCCCGGTTCGCCTCTCCGCCCGCAAATTCTGGGTCCGCCACGCCGCCGACAGCCGCGGCGCCATACTGATCGACGAGGGCGCCGTCCAAGCCGTTGCCCACCGCCGCCGCTCCCTGCTGGCCGCTGGCATCACCGGCGTCCGCGGCCGCTTCCATGGCGGCGATGTGGTCGACCTCATCGCCCCCGACAACCGCATCGTCGCCCGCGGTGTCGTCGAATACGACAGCGCCGAACTGTCCGGCATGCTCGGCCGCTCCACGACCGAACTCCCGGATACTATGCAGCGCCCGGTAATTCACGCCGACGACCTGGTCAAGGTCTGACCGCACACCGGGATCGCCCCAGGGAGTGCGTGCTCGGTGTCCAGAGCACTTGCCGGGGCGGAAGCTTTGCAGTCGGATACTGCTGGCCGATACGGCGGCCACCCATGCGGGCGTGCGGCGCTGCCCCGCGAGCTTGGAACGGGCCTGTCCTAGCGGGATCGCCGGGCGTGCGGCGCTGCCCCGCGAGCTTGGAACGGGCCTGTCCTAGCGGGATCGCCGGGCGTGCGGCGCTGCCCCGCGAGCTTGGAACGGGCCCGTCCTAGCGGGATCGCCGCTCATGTACCAGGTGACACGATCCTTGCCAGCACTCTAAATTCTACGAATTCTTGCCGACTACCTGAGGCTGTCGCCGCGCGAGCTCGCCCGATGCTTCGAACTCGCTTATGACCCCGGGCGTGCGGCCCGTGCGGCGCGCCGGGACAGAGCGGCGAAGGCGGCACGCAGTGAGTCCGGGCCGATGACCTCGATCTCGGTGTCGAAACGCGCCAGCGTCGCGGCGAGTGCGGCCCAGGACCAGGAACCGGTCAGCAGTCTGGTGCGGGCGGGGCCGAGTTCCTCGACGATTCCGTCGCCGGCGAACGGGGCCACCTGTGCGGCGGGGAGGTCGAGGACCACCTCACCGCGACAGAGCCAGATGTTCGCGCTGTCGGAGCCTTTGAACCGGGCGGACAGGAATGCGGCGACGTCGCCGCCTGGCAGTTGGCGGGGGGTGAAGCGCGGCCCGTTGGGGACGCGCAGCGCCATCCGATCGGCCCGATAAATCCGCCAATCCTGCCGCTCGGGATCCCATCCGATCAGGTACCAGCGTCCACCCCGGACCACGAGGTGGTGCGGCTGCACCCGACGCGCCGGCCGCAACCCGGGATCCTGCGGCCCTGCCGCCGACCGGTAGTCGAACCGCACCTCCTCTGCGGACCGGACGGCGGCGCTCAGCGCGAGCAGAACGGCGGTGTCGACCTGGGGATCGGCGCCGCGTCCGGCCGATTCGACCGCGGTCACATCGAGGGCGTCGACGCGCTGCCGCAGGCGGGACGGCAGGACTTGCCGCACAGTCGCCAAAGCGCGTGCGGCGGCCTCTTCGATACCCGCTCCCGTCCCGACCGCGATCCGCAACGCCACCGCGAGCGCGACCGCCTGTTCGTCGTCGAACAGCAGTGGGGGCAGCTCGCTGCCCGCCTCGAGCCGATAACCACCCTCGGGTCCCTTGACCGCCTGGACGGGGTAACCGAGCTCGCGCAGCCGATCGACGTCGCGGCGAACCGTGCGTTCGCTCACCGCCAGCCGCTGGGCGAGCAGTACTCCCGGCCAGTCACGACGGACCTGCAGCAACGACAGCAGCGAGAGCAGGCGGCGGGAGGTCACCTTCGAAGAAGCGGTCGGCATGGTGACCAGGCTGCCATAAATAGCGGACGTTCTCTGACCGGTACTGCTGACAGGGTGGCGTTGTCGCCGGAACCCTCCGGCGGCGAAATCACCTCCGAAGGGACCCGATCACCATGTCGGTAAACGCTGTCGCCCACTTGAACTTCCACGGTCAGGCCCGTGCGGCCCTGGAGTTCTACCAGTCGGTGTTCGGCGGGCAGACCACCATCGCCACCTACGGCGACTTCGGGATGCCCGCCGAGTTGCCCGACGCAACCAAGGTGGTGTTCGGCCAGGTCATTGCCGACAACGGGTTCCGGGTCATGGCCTACGACGTGCCCGGTGCGGACGCACCGGGCGCCCAGGGCGCGCCCACCACCCGCCGCGAGAACGGCACCACTCGCACCACGGAACCGTTCTTCCTCTCCGTCCGCGGCGACACCGTCGAGGAGGTCGGCGCGCTGTGGGAACGCCTCGCGGACGGGGCAAGCGTCATCGAGGAATTCGGCCCGGCGCAGTGGGCGCCCGGGTTCGGGATGCTGCGCGATCGCTTCGGCATCACCTGGATCCTCGATGTCACAGCCGAGTACGCCCAGGTCTGACGCCATTCCACCGGGGTGTGGCCGATCCGGTCGCACCCCGGGTGTCCCTCGCGCGAAATCCGGATACCCAGCAGCACAGGTGGTTTCGGGTGCTCCGTTATCCCGGCGCGCCGCCTGTTGCCAGCACTACACAGAGACCATGCACACTCGGCCGCACCGGCATCCAGGTCAGGCCGTAGGTCTTGGGCACCATGAAGTTCGGCCGTTTCGGCAACCCGACCACGAGGAGTGCATGCGGATCGTCCACCGGGCGCTCGACGCCGGGATCAACATCATCGACACCGCCGACATGTACGGGGCGAGGTCGAGTCCGAGGACATCGTCGGAAAGGCGTTGTGTGGCCGCCGTGACGACGTTGTCCTCGCGACCAAGTTCAACGGTCCGATGGGCCTGGCGCCGATCAGCGTGGTAGCTCCCGCCGCTGGCTGGTCGCCGCCGTCGAAGCATCTGCGCCGCCTCGGGGTCGACCACATCGACCTCTACCGGGTCCACCACCCCGACCCTGGCACCGATATCGAGGAAACTCTCGCCGCCCTGGGGTCCCTGCTCGGCACCCTGTAGCAGGCGTCGACGCCTGTGGCGTCGGGCGGAGTTCTCGCGCATACCGATTCGACAGCCGACCGGTCCGCCACGGGATCAGTGTGAGGCTGGGTTAGCGGGTGGCGTCGGGGGTTGGGATGACGCCGGGTTGATTGGTGGTGGATGGGGGTTGGGACTGGCCGGAGTCTTCGGGGATGGGGCCGGTGATGCCGGGTTGGCCGCCTGGGTCGGGGAGCGGTGCGGTGGGGCCGGTTGGGCCGGGAACCGGGGCTGGCGGTTGTGGCGCCGGTGTCGGCGGGGGTGCCTGCTGGGTTGGCGGTGTGGGGGTTTGCGGTTCAGGTGTTGGGGGCGGTGTGTGCTGGGTTGTCGGCGGTGGCGTCGGGTCCGGGCTCGGCTGCGGAGGAGCCTGCGGGGGTGCTGGTTCCGGCGTTGAGGTTTGCGGTGCGGGGATTGGTGTCGGCTCGGGGGACGGAGCTGGCTGGGGGGTCGTCGGTGCCGGGGTGGGTTGTGGTGCTTGGGATTCCGGCGTGGGTGGTGTCGGCTGTGGGGCTGGGGTGGGCTGTGGCGTGGTTGGTGCCGGAGTCGGTTGTGGTGCTGGCGATTCCGGTGTCGGCGTGGTTGGCGCCGGGGTGCTGGGGGCCGGAGTCGGATGTGGCGCTTCCGATTCCGGTGTGGATGGGGTGGGCGCCGGGGTGGGTTGTGGCGGTTGGGATTCCGGTGTCGACGGTGTCGGTTCGGGGATCTGTCTGCCGGGTGGGGTTGGCTGTGGTGTCGGTGCGGGGGCTTGATCGTCGGGCACGGCGTACGGCTGCGAGTGCCGGGGTACCGATGGTGCCGGGCCCGGTGTGCCGGGGAGCGCGGGTGGGGCGGGCAGGGCGGGGATTGCGGTGCCTGCCATTTGGTAGGCCGGTTTGTAGATCATGTTCATGGCGAGGACGGCCTCTTGGCGCAGCGCCTCATCCGCCATCTGCGCATTGATCACATTGACGGCCTCGAGCAGGCGCGCGATGGTGCCGATCGGGCCCGAATTGCCCGGTGGCACAACGGCTATCTTCACGGCCTCGGCGGCTGCGGCCACGGCGCCGAGACGGGTGCCGACCTGGCCCATGATCGCGGCGAGTTCATCGACCGAATCGGCGTAGCTGCGGGCGCTGGCATAGGCGGCCTCGGCCGCCGCGCCCTCCCAGGCCATCGTATTCATCACCCGATCCGAGCTTGCCCGAGTCAGCGGGAACGAACTGGCAAGCGTCCCAGCAACTTCCAGCCAGGTGACCGAGGCATTGAGGATCTGGGCCGCATCGATCTGCTGGGTCTTGGCGTAGATCTCCTCGTGCTTCATCGACTCGAAGTGCTCCATCGAGCTGATGTAGTCGGGATCATTCCCACCCGTCGCCCGACCGCCACCCCCGACGGAATCGTTGCGCGATGCGCTATTCCCCGTCATCTGACCCACCTCCGACGGATTCGTTGGGCGATGCGGTATTCGCTGTCGCCTGACCGCGACCGTCGACGGATTCGTTGGGCGATGCGGTATTCGCTGTCGCCTGACCGCGACCGTCGACGGATTCGTTGCACGATGCGCTATTCCCCGTCATCTGACCCACCTCCGACGGATTCGTTGGGCGATGCGACGTTCATCGCGGCACCCGCGATTCGATCGCCCGCAGCGCGGCGGCATTCGCGGCGTCGGCCTCCTCGAACAGCCCGCCGCTGATCAGGAACGCCTCCTTCATCCGGTAGGCGGCCTCGATGTAGTGGTCGAGCAGCGTGGCGGCGTCGCGGGCCTTGTGTGCAAATCCGGCCTGCAACTGCTGTGCGGAGATGAATCCGCCGAATCCGGCCAGCTCACCGGCGGATTCGAGGCGCTGTCGTAGATAGCTGAGCCGGTCGGCCTGGTGGTCGTACATTTCGGCGCAACGCCGCGCCGCGTCCGGATCGAATTTGACGGTGCCCGCCTGTGCCTCCTGTTTGAAGCGGGCAATATCGGCTCGGCTGCTCTCGATCGTCATGCACACCCCCGGGGATCGGTCGGTCCGCCTCAGACTAACCGTTGGCTATGCGTCCGGTTGAAATTGTTCCGGTCGGTGACGGTTTATCGGGCCTGCGCGGGAATGCGTTTCTGCAGCTGCGTCGCGAGCTGTTCGGCCGAGGCGGGCACGATGTGCACGGTATCGCCCGCCTTGATCAGATAGCGTCCGTCGCCCTTGACGTCGATCCAGGTGTAGTGGATCGGCGGCTGCGGACTCGGATGGTCCAGTCGACCCTCGATCCGGATATGTCCCTCGGCGGTGTGCGGCTTCAGCAGCAGCCGCCGGATCGATGGCACCGAACGCTGCGCGACGACAACGACCTCTTCGTCGCGGATCGCCTCGGCAGAGGCGGCCCGCGGCGGTTCGTGACCGGCCGGGACTGCGGGCAGCAACGCCGCGATCCGAGCACCGAGCTTGGCACTGAGGCCGATCGAAAGGCGCACGCGCCCACCGAAATCCGGGCCGGATCCGGGCTCCTGCACGGCGAGTACGGCGCGGTCGTAGATGGCGCAGGCCAGCATCCGGATCTCGGTGCCTGGACCATGTCCGCCGCCGATCGCCACGATCCGGGTCTGCGGATTCGCCATGATCCGCAGGCACGCCGATAGGTCGGGATCGCTGCGCGGTGGTAGCCGCTCGTTCAGCTGTGCGCGCAACTTGTCGGCGTCGGTCTCGGTGCGCGGCGTCTCCAGGATGCGCAGCGGATACGGGTGACGATCCAATTCGGTCTCGCGCCAGATATGGGCGAACTCGTCCGGGCTGAAGGTCCAACTCACGCCGAATCACTCCTCACAACCCGCGAACCTCACGCCGCCCGCCAGCGACCGCGTGCAGGTCGCTCGAGGGATCAGCTTAGCGGTGGCTCGAGGCATTCGAACCAACGTCTTTTGGGAAGCAGTACCACAGGATTGCGGGCTAACGTGAGACTGAAATCTCGGATATATCCAAACGACCCCTTCGGTTCGCTCTGCCATGTTGTGCCGGAGCGCCTGCTCCGGCGGGGTGAACGGGGGTGATGGGAGTTGATGACTTGCAGGTTCTCGGACCGTGGACCGACCCAGCGACATTCGCCGCGCTGGCCGGGGGTAAAGCGCGTGGGTTGTACACCTTGCACAATGGCGGCTTCCGTGTCCCGGACTGGGCAGTGCTCGGCACCGATGTCTTCGATCGGTTCCTTATCGAAACCGACACGGACGTCGATCTGGCCGCCCTTGTGGTGAAAGTCACATCATCGGATGACTTGGCGACGGCGCTGGCCGCCGGTGCGGAATTACGCGCCGCGATCGTGGCCGCGCCGCTGCCGCCGACGGTTCTCGAGTTGATCGGCGACGCCTACGACCGCCTCGGCGTCAGTGCGATCGCGGTGCGATCCTCGGCGCTCGTCGAGGACGGCCTCGGCCATTCCTATGCGGGCCAATTCGATTCGTTCCTCAACGTCAACGGTGTCGACGCGGTCGCGGGCCGGGTGCGCGACTGCTGGGCATCGGCATTCTCGGACAGATCAATCCGCTACGCGTTCGCGCACGGACAGCCGCGTGCCGCGGCCATAGCCGTTGTCCTGCAACGCCTTATCGCCGCGCGCGCGAGTGGCGTGATGTTCACAGCGAACCCGATCACCGGCGCCACCGACGAATTGGTGGTCAGCGCGGTGTACGGCCTCGGTGAGGGGCTGGTGTCCGGTGCGGTGGACGCCGACTCGGTGGTGGTCGACAAATCCACTGGCACGGTGCTGGAAACGACTGTGGGGGACAAGGATCGGACCTACGCACCGGTCGGGGAGCAGGGCTACGCGGTGCTGGAGGTCGAGCAGCAGCAGCGCGAGCGCACCGTGCTCGCCGATGCCGAACTGGCCGAGCTGGTGGAGTGGGGACGCAAGCTGGAGGCCGATATCGGTGCGCCACAGGACATCGAGTGGGCCATCGATGTCGACGGGCTCTGGCTGCTGCAGTCACGGCCGATCACCACCGCGGTCGGCGAGGGTGCGGCGCGTGGCGCGGTGCTGCGCGGCGCAGGTGAGGTCGTCGCCGACGATGAACAGCGAATCTGGGACAACTCCAACATCATCGAGAGTTTCAGCGGCATAACCTCCCCGCTGACCTATACGACGGCCGCCGATATCTACGGCCGGGTGTATCACGGCTACGCGAAATCGCTGCGGGTGCCCGCCGAACAACTGCGCCAGACCGATCGCTGGACTCCGGTGCTGCTCGGCTACTTTCACGGCCGGGTCTACTACAACCTGCTGCACTGGTACCGGATGGTCGGCATCGCGCCCGGATATCCGCTGAACCGAAAGGTGCTCGAAGCGGCGTTGGGCGTCGATGAACCGCTGCCCGATGAGATCGCGAAGACCCTGCGCCCGTACACTTTCCGCACGCCGCTGGCGCGACTGCGCTCGCGCGGGGTCACCACGGTCATCTATGTGCGGCGGGTGTTCGGTATCGACGATATGGTCGAGCGCTTCATGGCCGAGTTCTACCGCGTCTATGACGAATACGACGCACTCGACTATTCGACGCTGACCGGTGAACAGGCCTATGCCGCCTATCGCAAGGTCGACCGCGATCTGGTCGAACGCTGGGGCTCGCTGTTGGTCCTCGACGCCATCCTGCTGACCTGCACCGGTCTGATGTATCTGCTGACCAAACTGCTGCTGCCGAAGGCGCCGGAGTGGTTCCTCTACGCCGTGGTCGGCCCCGGCGCGGATGTCGAATCCGCCGAACCGGCCCGCGCCATGACCGAGCTGGCACAGTTCGTCCGCACCGATCCCGAGCTGGTGTCATTGATCAATTCGACACCGCCGGAACAGATTTACGATGCGCTGGGTGATCACGCCGAACTGCGCGGCCGGGTCGAGGCCTATATCGACCGCTACGGCTATCGCAGCCTGGACGAGCTCAAACTCGAAACACCGGATCTGCGTGAGGATCCCGCGAGCCTGTTCATCATGCTGCGCAGTGCGATCGGCCGGGTCGGCGAGGCCGCGCAGCACAGCCGCGGTGCCGAGGCCGACGAATACCTCGATGCCAATCTGCGCGGCTTCCGGCGCCGGATCTATGAACGCCTGCGCGGCAAGGTGAATCGCAGCGCCGCCCATCGCGAGCGGCTGCGGTTTTGCCGCACCAGGGCCTTCGGGATGGTCAAGCGGATGATCCGGGTGATGGGCCGAGATCTGGTCGCCCGCGGCGTCATCGATGAATTCGGCGACGTCTTCTCGCTGACCGTCCAGGAGTTGCGCGGCTGCTACGAGGGCGCCGATACCGCCGGTCTGCGCGAGCTGGTCGCCGCACGGAAAGCCCAGCGCGCCAGGGACGCCGAGCTGGTGGCCCCGGCCCGCTTCGTCACCACCGGCGCGACCTTCGGGCGCGCCGAACTTGCGCGCCAGGGCTGGGTGCCGGTCGCCGATACTCCGGCCGCGACCGTCGGCACCGTGCTGCCCGGTACACCATCGGCATCCGGGCTCGTCGAGGGCAATGCGGTGGTCGTCGACGAGCCGCGCGACGTCGCGGGCGGCATTCTGGTGGCATACCGCACCGATCCCGGCTGGGTGGCCGCGCTGCCCTCGGCATCGGCGCTGGTCATCGAGCGCGGCAGCCCGCTGACCCATGTCGCGATCGTGGCGCGGGAGCTGGGCGTGCCGACGGTGGTTCAGGTCAAGGATCTGACCAAAAAGATACGGCCCGGTATGCGAATTCGGGTCGATGGTACAAACGGAACAGTGACTGTGCTGTCCGAAGGAGATCTGCGGAATGAAACCTGACGAAAACGTTGCCGCAGTTCGCAATTGGCTCGCAGACCCGGCGCGGGACACCGGAATCTATCTGGCCGATGAGTCGGACGGCTGGGACTATCGCAGCTATGCCGATCTCGCCGAGCTGACCTGGTCGATCGCGGCCAGCATGCGCGCGCACGGTATGGGCAGCGGCGACGGTGCGTGTGTGATCATGCCGACCGGATTCCCCTGTGCCGCAGCGTTCTACGCCGTGTGGGCGTGCGGCGGGGTGTTCACGCCGGTCGCGCCGCCGATGTTCGGCGACCTCGACCAGATCATCGCCCATATCGCGGCCATTCTGGAGCAGGCCCGGCCGCGACTGGTGGTGACCTCGACCGAATTCGAGGATTTGGTGCGCCGGGCCGCGGTCGCGGCGGGCCGCACCGATGAGCCGCTGGTGATCGATGCCGCGAAACTGGATCCGGTGCCCGAGGTTCGTGAATTCGGGGAGCCGGACGAATGCGCGCTGCTGCAATTCACCTCGGGATCCACCGGTACACCGCGCGGGGTGCGGGTCAGCTGGCACAACCTGGCCAATAACATCGCGATGATCTCGGCGCTGATCGACTGGCGGCCCGGCGAGACCATGGTCTCCTGGCTGCCGCTCTATCACGATATGGGTCTGGTCGGCGCATTCCTCACCACCGTGACCAATCAGGGCGATCTGTATCTGATGCGCCCGGACCAGTTCGTCCGTGACCCCGCGCGCTGGCTGCGTGCCATGACCCATGCCCAGCACACCCCGTCGCCGTCCTTCGCGCTCGGCTATGTGGCGCATCGGGTCGCGGCGGAGGAGATCGCGGATCTGGATCTGTCCGGATGGCGCACGCTGGCCGTCGGTTCCGAGCCGGTCGAGGTGGCCGACCTCCAGTCGTTCGCGAATCTCACTCGCAGCCGGGGCTTTTCGACCAACGCATACACCCTCGCCTACGGTTTGGCCGAGGCGACGCTGATGGTGACCTCCTCCGCGCGCAACCGGCCCATCACCGCCCTGCGGCTGGACAATCCGAATCTGCGCTTCGGCGAGCCGATTACGATTCTGGCCGAAGAGTTGCTCAACGATACCCACCGCGTCGAGGGCTCCGGCTGGATCACCGGACTCGGGTATTCGACGCCCGAATCGACGGTGCGGGTGGTGGATGAAGACGGCCGGGAGCTACCGGACGGCACCCTCGGCGAGATGATCGTGGTCGGCGATTCGGTCGCACTGGGCTACTCTGGCGAGCCGACCGGTGGTTCGTCGACGCGGATCGTCGAAAGCGTGCTGTTCACAGGTGATGCCGGATTCCTGCACAACGGTGAGGTGTTCGTACTCGGCCGGATGGGTTCGAGCCTGAAGGTGCGCGGGCGGTCGGTGTTCATGGAGGACATCGAATCCCGGGTCGCTCAGGAAGCCGGGATCACCAAGGGCAAACTCGCGGCCGTCGCGATCACCGAGGCCGGTGCCCAGGGCATCGCATTGTTCGCCGAATCGGCACCCGGTGACTGGATTACCGAGGCGCGCAGGATCATTCGCGGTGAACTCGGGCCCGCGCAGACGGTGACCATCGTGACCGGACCGCGCGGCATCATTCGCCGCACATCCAGCGGAAAGCCGCGGCGTCGGCACATGTGGCAGCTGTTCGTCGACGGTGCGCTGGCAGGCGCGGTGGTGCACGCGGCCGATGGTGTCGCGGAATCGGAACCGCGCGCCGATCGGGCCGGTACCGATGAGGCCATTCCCGAGCCCGCCCTGCCCGCCGAGCGGGTGCGTCAGCTACTCGATCGTGCGCTGGAAAGCATTGTGGTGCCGCGTGATTCGGCCGTTCTGTTCGAAGGATCGCTGGCGGAGGGATTCGGCAATGCCGGATCCGATGTCGACTTCCTGGTCGTCGCACCGGGTGATGAAGAACTGCCGACCCTGCCGACGGTGTTGTTCATCGACGGTCGCCGGGTGGAAGTGCGGACCCGGTCCGAGGCGCAGCTGCGTGATCAGCTGACACAGGCGGGTGATCCGGACCGGCTCGACGAGGATCTGCTCAACCGGTGTCAGCGTTTCCTGCGCGCGACCCTGGTCAAGTCCGGCACGCCCGATATCGCGGAACTGCGTGCGCTGCTTCCGCATTCGAACTTCGCCACAGTGATCGCGGACTGGTGGACCCGGCGCGCAACGCAGGCGCTGCGCTACGCGGTCGCATTGCGGGCATTGCGAGCGGAGGACGAGGCCGGGGAGTGGGCGCGCGACGGACTGCTGCAGGCCATGAAGGGCTGGGCGGCCCGCCGGGGCGAAAGCTATCTGGAGACCAAATGGCTGCCGCACCAACTCGACCGCATCGGCGACCACGAGCTGATCGATCGCTACCGCGAACTCGGCTTCCCTGCTGAAAATGTGGTGTGGGAACAAGTTTGGGAGCTGGCCGCCGCGCTCGGCATATCCGAGATCGCAGACGATTCGCATCAGCTCCTGTTCGCACGAACACCTCGGGTGACAACCTGGACGATCGGCGGTCGGGTGCATGTGATCCGCGGCGACCGTGATGTCTTCGCGCTCTCGGACTCCGCTGCCCGCGCCTGGCGCTCGGTGGTGTTCCGGCACTCCCTGCGCGATGTGCTGGCTCGTGCCGAGCACGATATCGCCGCGGATCTGACCGAATTCCTCGGGCTCGGTCTGGTCGGATTGCAGTGGCGCGGTGGCGAACTCGTCGAACCAGCACTGGCCATGTGCAAGTCGGTCAAGCCGTATACGCCGGTGCCGAGTTCGGCCGCGCCAGCGCTCGGCCTGACCGGCGCGGCCCGCGACGATGTGATCGCGACGCTATCGCCGCTGCCCGCGATCAGATTCACCGAATGCGCGCTGAATCTGGTGTGGTCGAATATTGTCCTGGAGAACGCCAGGGAGGATCTGGCGGGTGCGGTCAAGAACTCTCAGGGGGCGGTCGCCGATATTGCCGCCCATCGGCTGATCGCGATGGCGGTGCGTGTGCTGTTGTCCGCATTCGGGATTCACCCGCTGCCCGCCGATGTCGCGCCCGCGTCGACGGTGCGGCGGCTGTTGCCGGTGCACGCCGTGCGCCGCGATGAGCTGCTGACGCAGTTGGAATCGGCACGGCGGGTGCGCTTCTCGGAGATCATCCGCAGCGGCGGTGACACCATTGCCGGGCTGGCGATACTCGATGATTTCGTCGCCCTGGTTCGGTCGGTGGCCGCGGGTACCGATGCGACAGCGCAATTCCCGGCCTCCTTCGATTCGCGTGAGCAATGGCGGCGCACCCTGGCGATCGGCTATGACTGGCTGCGCATCGCTGGCTACCTGAACACCGACCTGCCCCTCGACGAGGCCCGCGATCTGCTGACCTCCGGTGGCCAACAACCTCATCTCCGGGAAGGAGAGCCGGCATGACGGCAGCATCGCGCAGCGATTCGATCGGGGGCGGTGCCCGGCTGACGGACGGACCCGCCGACAAGGTGCGCAGACTTGTCCTGGCCATGGCCCCGCAACCACCGGCCGAGCTGTCCGACGAGCACCGCCTCGTGGAAGACCTCGGCTTCGATTCGCTGCGTCTGATGGAGCTCACGGTCGTGCTGGAGCGGGCGTTCGCGCTGCCGCGCTACCGGCCGGAGGAGCTGGTCGGTGTCCGTCGAGTCGATGCGGTGATCGCCCTGGTGTCCGGCACCTTGGCGGCGGCCGAGCAGGTCGGCGAGGTGAACGGGTGAGCCTCGGCGATACCGTTCTGGTCACCGGCGCGGCGGGTCTGGTCGGCGCGGAGGTGGTGGCACGGCTGGCGGCCGCGAGTCGGCCGGTTGCCGCTGTGCTGCACAGCAATTCGACCATTGCGCGCAATGACGGCACGCTCATCGAGGCCGGGACGGCGGTCGCGGGTGATGTCCGGGTGCCCGGTTTCGGCTTGGCCGAAGGTGTCGCCGCGGATCTGGCCGAACGGGTCGGCATCATCGTGCACTGCGCGGCGACAACGGCATTCGACGCGTCGGCGGCCGATTACGAGGACCTCAATGTGCGTGGCACCGTGAATGCCATCGCGCTCGCCCGTCAATGGGATGTGCCGCTGGTGCACGTGAGCACCGCCTATGTCTGCGGTATGCGCGGCGGCACCATTTCCGAGGATGACCTCGATGCGGGCCAGAGCTTCGGAAATGGCTACGAGGACAGCAAATTTCGCGCCGAACAGCTCGTACGGGCGGCGGGCGCGGAGGGTCTGCAGTGGGTCATCGTGCGCCCGGGCATTGTGACCGGAGCCAGCGATACCGGCGTGATCCGGGAGTACAAGAACCTCTACACCGTAGTGAAACTCATGGTCGAGGGCAAGCTCCGTTCGCTACCCGGCCGCTACGATGCGACGCTTTCGCTGGCGCCGGTCGATCATGTCGCCGATGTGATCGCCGCTGCCGTGCTGGATTTCGACTCCGCGTGCAACCGCACGCTGCACGCCCTTGGCCGCGACAGCCTGTCCCTGCGCGAGGTGTCCGATGTACTCGCCGAATACCCGTCGTTCGAGGTCGCCACCTTCGTGCCGGAGGCAACCTTCTCCGAGGACGACCTCGAGCCGATCGAGCGGGAGTACTACCGCCGGATCGGCGCGCTCTACACCAGCTACTTCCGGCGGCGGCTGGTCTTCGACACCACCCACGCCGACGTGTTGCTCGGCAAGTTGTCCCCAGCGACGGGTAAGGAGTATCTACGGCTGCTGTTGGACTATTGCCTGGAATCCGGTTATCTGGGAATACCGCTGCCTTCGATCGAGGATATCTTGGCCAGCAACGACTTCGACGGAGCCGCACAATGAGTGCCATCACCCCCGAGCCACTGCGGCAGCTGCTGAGTACGCTGACGCCGTCGCCGGAGAAGGTCGAGGCCTACGTCGCCGACACCTACGTCCAGGAAACGGTCGACCAGCTCGACCGGCTCGGCGTGGACGCGGCCAAATTCGCCAGGGAACATTCGCTGCTGCTGCTCAAGCCGGACGCGATTGTCGCCCGTTCCGTCGAGCCGACATTGAACTGGCTGGCCGACAACGGATTTCACGTTGTCGGTGCCTGCCGCATTCCGGTGGACCGGCATCTGGCCCGCGCGCTGTGGTACTTCGCCTGGAATATCGCCTCCCCCGAACGCCGACGCCTCGCGGATCTGCTGGTCGGTATCTCGGATGTGCTGGTGCTCGTGGTGCACGGGGCCGACGGTGCTTTGCCGGTTCCGGTTCGGCTCACCGAGGCGAAGGGCGCCACCGATCCCCGCAAGCGCCGACCGGGCGAGCTGCGGTATCTGCTCGGCCGCCACAACTACCTGCTGAATCTGGTGCATTCACCCGACGATCCCGCAGATGTCCTGCGCGAACTCGCCATCTACCTGGATGAGTGGAGCCGAGCCGGGGTGATCGCGCAGGCGTGTGCGGGCGAGGACCGCTCGGCGGATGCGACCGCGATCGCACAGGACCTGTACGCGCGCACACCGGCACGCAGCTTCGAGCGGGCGGATGCGCTCGACCGGGTGCTGCGCGATCTCGAACGGGACGGCCGGACGGTCCCGCCCGGCTTCGATCCGACCTCGGATGCAGATTGCGCAGAGCTGCTGTATCAGGCCTGGGCCGACGGCCGCGATCTGGATCCCTGGTCCGCGATCGTGCTCGGATCCTATGTACTTCCCATGCGGACCGGCACCGAGCCGCAGATGTTACGGCCGGTGTCGGCCGAGGAATGGTTGGAGGGTCGACCGTGACCACAGAAACGGCCGCCGTACAGACGGCAAGCCATATCCGCACGATATCCCGGGAACTCGCGCACCGGTGCGCGGTCTCGGAGGTGTTCGTCACCTCGCTGGACACCGTGGGCGAACACACCTTCGTCGCCGGGGCCCAACTGCCCAGGATGCACGCCTATTACGGCGACCACGTCGGCTCGCTCGCGGTGCGCCACGATCCACTGGTGGTCATGGAGGCGGCGCGACAGGCCGCCATCGCATTGACGCACAAGTTCTATGAGGTGCCGCCCGAAATGGGCTTCGTGGTGCGCACTTTCAATGGTACCGGCTCCGACACCACGGCCTGGGAGGTCCGTACCGCGCCAGCGGATCTGGTCATGCGGGTGCGAGTTCCGCAGCGACACCAGCGCGGCGGCGTGCTGCAAGGTCTCGATATGGTGCTCGAAATCGAATCCGATGGCGAGCCGATGCTGACGGTCGACGGATCCTTCTCCTGGGTGACCCCACGGCAGTGGGCGGCACTGCGCAGCGGATTCCGGGAAAGCCTGGGGCTCGGACCATTTCACGGTGCCTCGGCGCTGACCGAACGGGCCGCACCTGCTGCGGTGGGCCGGGAGAACTGGCGCAATGTGGTGATCAGCCCGCCGGTGCGCACCGGCGCGGTCGCGCGGGCGACGCTCGTTCCCGACCTCGGCCATCCCTTCCTGTTCGACCACCAGCTCGACCATGTACCCGGCAGCCTGCTCATCGAGGCCTGCCGTCAGACCGCCTTGTCGATGCTCGTGCGTGATCTGCCCCAACTCGAATGTGTGGCAAGCGCTTTCGACCGATTCATCGAATTGGATCTGCCCGCTGAATGCACCGCGGAGATCACCGATCAAGGTGCGGGCAATATCGTGATCCACTGCGAGATCCACCAGGCCGATGCCGTCGCCGCCCAGATCGATCTCGAATTCGCCGAGGACGCACTGGTTTCCGAGGCCGATATCGAAGGAGTCTGATGGCCGAGGACTTCAAGGGCACCGACCTGCTGACCAGCACCCGCGCCTTCCGCCGCCGTCTCGATCTCAGTCGACCGGTCGCGCGCCAGGATCTGCTGGACTGCCTCGACATCGCGGTGCACGCCCCGAGCGGCACCAACCGTCAGCCGTGGCGCTTCCTCGTGGTCGAAGATCCGGCGATCAAACAGCAAATCGGCGATTACTACCGAAAGGGTTTCGCCGCTTACCTTTCCGCACGCACCCCCCGCCCCGACCAACTCGGCGATCTGGCCTCCGGCCAGCACCTCGCCGCGCACCTGCACGAGGTGCCCGCTCTGGTCATGGTGTGCTCGCTGGGGCGGCCGCCCGCGAACGCGTCCCCGCTGCTGCTCGCCAGCTTCTACGGCTCCATCTACCCGGCGGTGTGGAATTTCATGCTCGCCCTGCACGAACGCGGGCTCGGATCGACCATGACGACCGCGCATCTGGCCTACGAGCGGGAGATCGCCGATCTGCTCGGGATTCCGTTCGACCAGGTCACCCAGGTCGCGATGCTGCCGGTCGCGCATCTGCTGCCCGGTTCCCGGGGGCCCGGCCTGCGGCGCACTCCGGCCGCGGAGGTGACCATGTGGGACCGGTGGAGTGACGGATGAGCGCTCGCATCGCGTCCGCTCCCGGTCTCTTGGATTCGGTCGTTCGCATCGGTCGCTTCACGGCGGTGATGTACAAGCCGCACTACGTGCTCTACGGCGTGCTCTGGGTGCTGGCGCTGGAGGGCACCGCGGCCCTGGTGTCGCAACCGGATTCGGCCTGGCGGCCGACCGGGTCCACGGTATTGCGGATCGTCGTGGTCGCCTTCGTTCTGCTGTATCTGCGCATGGTCGACGAACAGAAGGACCTCGACTACGACCGCGTCCACAACCCGGATCGTCCCCTCGTCACCGGCGCGATCACCGCCACCGAACTTCGTGCCGCCATGACCGTCATCGCCATCGGCGCGATAGCCGCCAGCCGCATGCTGTCGGCGATCTCGGCGCTCATGATCGCCGCGGTCCTCGCCTATGGGCTGGTGCTGTGGGGTCTCGAGCGGCTGTCGGTCACCATCCGAACCGACATCCTGGTGAACCTGGCCGTCACCTACCCGGTCCAACTGCTCGTCACCGCCTACATCATCCTTTCCGGCGCCGATACCGGTGAAGTCCGCGCCACCTGGAAGACCGCCGCCGTCGCGCTGATCTTCGCGGGCGCATTCCTGCAATTCGAATTCGCCCGCAAGACTTCCCGAACCCCCCGCCCCGACGAGCACTACTACTCCAACGCCCTCGGCCCGATCGGCAGCACCGCCTTCGGACTGCTGTGTGCCGCCGTCGCCGCGCTCACCGATATCGCCCTCGTCCAACCGTGGACGTATCCATCGGCTCAGGCCGTTGTCGCCTGGATTCCCTTGACGCTCTTACTACTTCCGATCTGGGGCGCGGTGAAGTTCCTGCGCGGCACCCGGCCGGACTATCCGGTGCTCCCGGCCGTCCTGTTCATTCTGACGTCGTACATCGGGCTCATAGTTCAGGCGTTCACGCTGACGTAAGTCCGATCCCCGCAGCTGATTTCGGCCGCATCGGTCAGCCGATCGGCAGGCACGCCGACCCGAGACCGATCCCGATGCCGACGCTGACCAGGACCGACCCCTCGGACTCGGGTGTGTAATTGCCGCCGACGTACTTCGCGAGCACTACATGATCACCGGTCGTCGTGGGCTTCCAATCGAATTGCGCGATGAGCGCGCGGCACGCGCACCACCGTAGTTACCCGGGATGTCCGATGAGCCGCGGGCACGCGCCGGGCCCCGGTTCGAAGTAACGGTTGTGTTGCCATGAGCTCACCTGGCGTTGATTCCGCCGGAATTGGGAACTCCTGGTCACACGTCCCGTGAGCGGAATGAGGTGCCACATGAACACAGTGGTATGCGGCGACTGCTGGCGTCGCGAAAACTTGACGTTCGCACAGCGACTGGACCCGGCATTCATCCGGCCCGAATTCGCCTACCTGTGCGCGGAGCACCGGGCCTGTCGGGCCGAAACGCTCGGCCGCACCGACTTGCGGCAATCGGCGGCGTGAACACTCGAAACCTACCGCCCGCGATCGCGGCAAGTGCGTACTCGCCGCGCCGACTTCGTCGGGCTGCCATCCCCCTTGCGGCCCAGCGCATTTCGCTGGCGGTTAGGGCGCGTCGGGCAATGAGCCGGTGCGGCCACGCTCGCGCTCCGCGGCGGTGGCGAGGTAATCGCCCAACTCGCGGCGCAGCGTGACATCGAGGGATCGGGCCAGGGTGGCGTGCACCGAGGCCACGGCGAGTTCGCGCATCTTGTTGAGCATCGTTGTGGTGTCGGCGATTTCGCTGCTGGTCTCTGGCAGCCAGCCGGGTCCGTGCTCGTCGACGATGTGCTGTTTGGCGGCCGTGATCATGATGTGGGTGATGTCATCGATGTGATCGGCGACCTTGGCGTAGATCTCGATGAGCGTGCGCAGTTCCAGGCCGTATTCGTGCAATTCGGCGAAAGAGGTGAGCAGTGCGGTATCGGTGAAGGCGACGGTATCGCCGTCGATCCGCACCAGCTTCATCTCCGCGAGCCGGTCGACGAGTTCATCGGTGTCGGCGCCGAGAATGGTGCCGATGAGTTCGCGGGGGACCTCGAAGGTTTCCTCCTTGGCCCAGGTGGCCGTCACCGCGTGCTGTAGGCCGAGCACCTCGGTGAGGTCTTTGCCGGTCTCCCAGCTGGTGATGAAATCGGCGATATGGGCGGTGGTGAAGCCGCGCTGCAACAGCGCGTCGATCAGCCGCAGCCGCTCCAGATGCGAATCGTCGTAGATGCTCGCGCGCCCGTCCTTGCCGACCGGCGGTGGTAGCAGCCCGCGTTCCTGGTAGGCGCGCACATTCCGGGTCGTGGTGCCCGCGGCGCGGGCGAGATCATCGATCCGGTACTCCGGCACCGATATCACCTCCCATAGCGAGTGCGCCGCGCTGCACCGGCGGCCCGGACACGGTCTTGGAACCGACCGAGTCTAACGATAGGGCCACCGCTGGCGATTGCTTGCAGGTCGCTCGGAACAACCAGCCGCCCGGCCCTAGGAAACCGCCGCGATCCGCGGTTTCGTGCGCGCGCTCACCGGCACGACGTGGTAGTCATCGAGGTGCACAGTCCGCAGCTGACCGACGTACTGGGTGGCGAAACCCGGATACATGGTCGCGTTGAACCCGTCCTCGGTGAGATACCAACTGCGGCAGCCGGAGTTCCAGGTGGTGCTGCCCAGCCGCCGCTGGATCGCGGCGTTGTAGCGGTCCTGCCGGTCCCGGCGCACATCGAGCATGCGCAGATTCCGGTCGAGGATGATGCCGATCGCGTGGACCAGATAGTCGATCTGGGCCTCCATGTACACCAGTGCCGAATTGTGTCCGGGCCCCGAGTTGGGCCCGAAGGTGAGGAACAGATTCGGGTAGCCGGATACCGCGATGCTCTTATAGGCATAGGCGCCGTGGCGCCATTCCTCGGCGAGCACCCGCCCGTCCCGGCCGACGACCGGAATGGGGGAGCCGGTCTTGGAGACATCGAATCCGGTGGCGAAGACTATGCAATCGGCCTGGTGCTCGATACCTTCCGCGGTGCGGATGCCGTGT
Source organism: Nocardia sp. NPDC005998 (assembly GCF_040614395.1). Lineage (NCBI taxonomy): Bacteria > Bacillati > Actinomycetota > Actinomycetes > Mycobacteriales > Nocardiaceae > Nocardia > Nocardia sp. NPDC005998. Next base: position 51,838 of record NZ_JBEXUI010000019.1, read on the forward strand.
TCGGCGATACGGGCGATCGGCCAGGTGATCAGCTTGCAGTTGTCACGTTGCAGCGCCGGATAGTACTCATCGGTCATCAGCAGCCGCTTACATCCGGCGCGGAAGTCCGGGGTGAGCTGGCGGCGCAGCCACGGATCCCGGACCTGCCTGCGCAATTGGGCCCGCCCGACGAGTTCGACCACCCGGGTCAGCGGGGTATTCCAGACCACGCCGAGCGCCACCGATTCGTGCCCGTAGAACCAGGCCAGGCGCGACAGCGATGCGGCGGCGGGCACCCGGCGGTAGAGCTGTTTGGTCAGCGGTGTGGTGCGCCGATTGATCCGGGGCAGCACCCATCCCGGCGTCCGCTGGAACACCTTGACCGAGGCCGCCTGCTCGACCAGTTCCGGAATGATCTGCACCGCACTGGCTCCGGTGCCGATGACCGCGACCTTCTTGCCGGTGAAGTCATAGTCGTGATCCCAACGGGCACTGTGGATCTTGTGTCCCCGGTAGTCCTCGATACCCGGAATATTCGGCAGACCGGCATTGGCCAGCGGTCCCGAGGCCAGCACCACGGCCCGCGCGCGAACGGTCTCGTGTCGGCCTTCGATCGTGACATCCCAGACTCCGGCGTCCTCGTCGAAGGCGATGCCGGTGACATTGTGGCCGAAGCGAAAATGCCTGTGCAGTCCGAATCGCGCGGCCATCGACTCGATATAGCCGAGGATTTCACTGCTGCCGGAATAGGTGTGCGACCAGTTCGGGTTCGGCGCGAAACTGTAGGAGTACAGCCGCGACGGAATGTCGCACGCCGCACCCGGATAGGTGTTGTCGCGCCAGGTTCCGCCGATCGCCGTGCCGCGTTCGAAGATCGCGAAGTCGCTGATTCCCTTTTGCTGCAGGCGAATCGCGGCACCGATACCGGCGAACCCGCCGCCGATAATGGCGACGTCCACTGTGCGCCCACCCGTCGTCCGGCTGTCACCCCTGATCGAATTGCTGCGCGATGCGGTATCCATCTGTTCGCTCCTCATGCGGCGGGCTCGTAGGTGAGTTCCTTGGACCAGGTGGGGTCCTTGCGCAAGAGCGCCTTCGGCACGCGCGCGGTGATCTTCACCAGTGCGTCGGCCAGCAGGTGATACGGGTGGCCCCGGTTGATCACCCAGCCGCCGTGCATCTTCACGATCTGGTACATCGGCAGCCTGCGTGCGAATTCGCTGCGCTCGCCGACATTGGCGTAGCGCTTGAGCGCGGTGTACAGCTTCTCCTCGTCGACGCCCATCTCGACAATGTTGTCGCGCATCTTGTTCAGCAGCGGCACATAGCTCAGCACGCCGATGATGAACGAGGGCTTGGCCCAGCCGCCGACCAGATCGATCAGCAGTTTGCGCATCTGCGCGTGTCCCAGCAGATCCATCACCGCGAAATCCACGGCCAGATGTCGGGATTCGTCGGCATTGATCCTCTTGAAGGCCTCCTGGCACACCGGATCCTCGATCTCGTCCATGATGAACTTGATCAGCGCGCCGTCCAGGGCGACCTCCAGCATCGGGATCACCGTGCCGAGGAACGATAGCGACATATCGTCGGAGTACTGGTCCAGGAAGTCGATGACCAGTTTGACGTTCACATTCGGCTGCGGAATCTCATCGCCGTCGAGCATGCCCCAGCGCCGCATCAGCGCAAGTTCAGCATTGGCGTGCTTCTGCTCCTCGGCGTGGAAGTAGCGGTAGATCTCGCGCAGCGTCTCAGTGGGCGCCTTCTTCGCCATGGCGGCGAAACCGCGCGCGCCGACATTCTCGATCCACATCAGATCGGCCATGAACGGCTTCAGTTTGGCGTGCAGTTCGGGCGAGATCGTCTCCGCGCCGGGGGCATCCCAGTCGATATCGGCCAGCGCCCACTGCCGATCCTTGATCTTGCGGAGCATATCGTCGAAGTCCATGCCGTTCGCCATGGTCAGACTCCCGTCTTATCGGAGACCGCGGAGCGGTCCGTGGTGGTCGGGTTCTCCTGTGGCAGTAGCCGATCCAGGAGGCCGAGGGCATAGGTGTATTGGGCGGGGAAGTAGCGCTTGAGCCGCCAGATGAGGTGGGCGTCCAGCTGCGGCAGCACATACAGCTGGCCGCGGTCATGGGCGTCGAGGGTGGTGCGCGCGACCCGGTCGGGGGAGAAGCCGGTCAGGCGCATGAGGGTGTCGGCCAGCCGAGCCGATTGTTCGGTAATGCGGCCGTCGCGTGCCACATTGGTCTTGACGAAGGTCGGGCACAGCACGGTGACCGCGACCCCGGTGCCGCTCATTTCGGCGGCCATGGTCTCCGACAGCGACAGCACCGCCGCCTTGGACGCGTTGTAGACCGCCATCGAGGGCGCGGCGGCGAAGGCGGCCGCCGAGGCGACATTGATGATCCCACCGTGGCGGGCGGCGCGCAGTTGCGGTGCGAAGATCTCGCACCCGTGCACGACACCCCACAGGTTGATGCCGAGCGCCCATTCCCAGTCGTCGAATCCGATCTCGCCGACATGCTTTCCGCCGATGCCGACGCCGGCATTGTTGACCACTAGCGTGACCGGGCGTTCGAACAGCGATTCGGCGAAGCGCGCGAGCACTTCCACGTCCTCGCGCCGGGAGACATCGCAGCGGAACGCGTGTGCCGCGCCCGGGTGGTTGCGTTCGATGAGCGCGACGGTCGCGTCGGCGCGGGATTCATCGATATCGGCGCAGATCACCTGCCCACCGCGGGCGGCGATTTCGAGTGCGAAGGCCCGGCCGATGCCGCTGCCAGCGCCGGTCACCACCGCGCGTGCGCCGTGACTGCGGCGCGGCCGGATGCCGGCCGGAATGAGCCTTTCCAGTCCGAACATATCAGCTCACCTTCTCCGTGACAGTATGGGAAATCAGTGCGGTACAAAGGAATTCGGCGGCCCGCCGCAATGCCCGGTCCGCCTCCGGCACCAGCAGCGGCAGCGCCTGGAAAACGTGCACCTGGCCCGGCCAGATCTCGAGTTCGCACGCGCCGCCCACTGCCCGCACCATCTCGTGCAGGTGTCGGGCATCGGCGCTGAGCATTTCGGCGCCGCCCGCCTGGATGAGCATCGGCGGCAGCGCCATACCCGGTGGCACGCGCAGCCGCAGCCGCGGTGCGTCGGCGGGCAGACCGCGGGTGTAGGCGTGCGGGAGTCGGCTGGCCGCGCGGGCCGAGATGACCGGATCCCGTTGCCGCCGTTCCTGTTCGGCGGCCAGCCCGAGGGTCAGATCGAGCAGTGGGGAGAACATCGCGACGGCGGCGGGTTGCGGCCGGTTATGACGTCCGTTCTCGAGCAGCAGATCCAGCGCCAGATGTCCGCCCGCCGAATCGCCGGCGATCGCCAGATCGTGTGCCGCGATACCGCGGTCGAGCAGCCAGCGGTATCCGGCCTCGACATCATCGGCGGCGGCCGGAAACCGATGTTCCGGCGCGAGCCGGTAGTCGGTGAGGAAGACCGGCAGCCCGGTCCTGCGCGAGAGCTGTGCGGCCAGTCCGCGATGGGTGCGGGCCGAACAGACCACATAGCCGCTGCCGTGGATGTAGTAGATGGCGCGCGGTCCGAAATCCACACCGGGGGCACGGACCCATTCGCCGCGGACAGTGCCGGATCTGACCTGGGTGACAGCCGTGCCCCGCGGCGCTGGGCCCGCCGTGGCCATGATCGTCGCGATCAGCTTGCGTGCGAACCACACTCCCGGTGCGTTCATGGGTACCGCATTGTTCAGCGGCCGCAGCCCGATCTCGCATGCGCTGGCAGCGAGCCTGGACCGCGCCGACGGCACCGTCGGAACGCCGGGGACCGAGGTCCTCGTTGACCTTGTCATGTTCTCAGCGTCATCGATGAATGTGCCAGTTGTCAATGGCACATTCAAAACAGGCTGATCACGATGGCGCCAGGGTCAGGCCCTGTATCGGCCGAGGTATCAGTAGCCGCGGTGTGGGTCGATCGGTGCGAGGAGATCGCGGCCAGCGATGAAACGGAGCACGTTCTCGCTCACGTGGTCGGCGAAGGCGGCGAGTCGCAGTTGCGGGGGATTCGAATCATGCGGGGTGACAATGGCATTCGGCAGCACCCAGAGCGGATGGCCGTCGGGCAGCGGTTCCGGATCGGTGACGTCGAGGCCCGCACCGCCGATCGCGCCCGCGGCCAGCGCGGCCACCAGCGCGTCGGTGTCGATCAGGCTGCCGCGGGCGACATTGATGATCCAGGATGTCGGCTTGAGGCGGGCGAGTTCGTCGGCGCCGACCAGATGGCGGGTGGCGGGGGTGGCCGGGGCGGCAATGACGACGTGGTCGGTGCGCGGCCAGACCCGGGCGAGCTGATCGGCCGGAATCGTCTCGATGGTGTCGGGGATGCCGGGGCCGGTTACCGGTGTGCCGGAGCGGTTGACCGCGACGACGTGCACGCCGAGCGGAATGAGCATGGGGATCAGGGCGCGCCCGATTCCGCCCGCGCCGACGATCGCGACGGTCTTACCGTGCAGCGTGTCGACATGGGGAAAGAACTCCTGCTGCCGCCAACTCCCGGCGTGCAGATGTTCGGGCAGATAGCGCACCCCGGCGAGTAGCAGCATCAGTGCGTGTTCGGCCACGCTGGCGGCGAAAGCGCCTGCGGCGGAGGTGAATCGAATGTCGGGATGGCGGGCGAAGATGCCCGCGGTGAACCAGTCCTCGACACCGGCCGCCGGGAGCTGCACCCATTCGACGCTCTCGGGCAGTTCGTCCGGGAATTCGCGGGGACCGCCGGCCCAGATCAGCGCCCTGGCCTCCGCCAGATCCACAACGTTCGCGCCGCATTCGACCACCGCCTTGCACAGCAGGGTCGGAGCGGGCATGGCCGGGCCGATCGCGATCGGAACCGGAACCTCGGCGGGGCTCATGGACGACCTCCTATCGCGGGCGAGACCAGGGAGCAGCTGACTACGAAGCGAACGGTAGCACCGGTAACTGCTGCGGCCGTCGGTTGTCAGTCCTGTTCGTCGAGGTCGACCGCGACGTTGTCGCGGTCGGCCCACTCCAGCAGTCGGTCGATGCGGAATACCGCGTCGTCGATGCCCGCGTGCAGATCACCGAATTCGGCGAAGCGCGCGGGGACGGTCTTTATGGTGAAATCCTGCGGTTCGACATCGGGTATCTCGTCCCAGCGGACGGGGGTGGATACCGTCGCCTCCGGGACGCCGCGCACCGAATAGGCGGCCGCGATGGTGTGGTCGCGGGCGTTCTGGTTGTAGTCGACGAACAGCAGGTTCGGATCGCGGTCCCGGCGCCACCAGGTGGTGGTCACATCGTCGGGCGCGCGCCGCTCGACCTCGCGCGCGAAGGCCAATGCCGCGCGACGCACCTCGGTGAAACCCCACTCCGGCGCGATGCGGACATAGATGTGCAGGCCCTTGCCGCCGGAGGTCTTCGGCCAGCCGACCGCACCCAATTCGTCGAGCACCTCATGGGCAATGCCCGCCACCCGCCGCACCCGCGACCACGGGCAATCCGGCATCGGATCCAGATCGATCCGCCATTCGTCGGGTCGCTCGGTATCGGCGCGGCGGGAGTTCCATGGATGGAATTCGACGGTCGACATCTGCACCGCCCAGATGACATCGGCCAACTTGTCCACGCAGAGTTCGTCCGCATGTCTGCCGTAGCGCGGGAAGAAGACCCGCACCGTCGGAATCCAGTCCGGCGCGCCCGCTGGCAGCCGCTTCTGATGCACCTTCGCGCCCGCGAGCCCTTTCGGAAACCGGTGCAGCATGCAGGGCCGGTCCCGCAGCGCGCGGACGATGCCGTCCCCGACGCTCAGGTAGTACTGCACCAGGTCGAGCTTGGTCGCGCCGGACTCCGGGAAGTAGATCCGGTCCGGGTTGGAGATGCGGACGGTGCGGTCGCCGATATCGAGTTCGACAGCGGGCGACGCGGACTTACTGGCCACCTGTCCGACGATAACGGCTGCACGGTCCGATCGCGTGCATCCGCGTGATATGCAGGTCGAACTGAGCAGTTAGAACTGTACAGTTGAGACTGAATAAATTAGAGTCGTCGGCATGGCCGAGAAGATCTCCGAATCCGCCGTTCGGGCCGCTGCCGAGGTGCGGGTCGTCTTCGGCAGGCTGCGCCGGCGCATGCGCGAACTGGCCGCCGACGACGACCTGACCCCGTCGCAGGCGGCCGTGCTCAGCCGCTTGGACAAGGACGGCGCGGCATCGACCAGCGATCTCGCCGCGGCCGAACGCGTGCGCCCGCAGTCCATGGCCATGACGGTCGCGGCGCTGGATCGGTACGGATTCGTCGAACGCCGCCCGGATCCCGCGGACGGGCGCAGGCAATTGCTGTCATTGACGGCGGCGGGGCGCGAGCGGCTGCGGGGTGACCGACAGGTGCGCCAGGAGTGGCTGGCGCGGACCCTGCAGCAGCGGTGTACGGAGGCGCAACGGCGCACCATTCTCGAGGCACTCGCATTACTGGACGATGTGGCGCAATCATGACCGCTGTCGAACAGCAGCACACTGGACCATCCACTGGCACAACGGGATTCGATCGCGGGCTGATCGCGCCGATGATCCTCGGCTCGATTCTGAACCCGATCAACTCCTCGATGCTCGCGGTGGCGCTGGTGCCGATCGGGAAGGCGTTCGGCGCACCGCCGTCGCAGACCATCTGGCTGGTCTCGGCCCTCTACCTGGCAACAGCGGTCGGCCAACCGGTCCTCGGACGGCTCGTCGACCGATATGGGCCACGCACCCTCTATTTGATCGGCACCGCACTGGTCGGTATCGCGGGCTTGCTCGGTGCGCTCGCGCCCGGTCTCGGCGTGCTGATCCTGTCCAGGGTGCTGCTCGGATTCGGCACCTCGGCGGCCTATCCGGCCTCGATGTTCCTATTGCGCAGCGAATCCGAGCGGACCGGAGCGCAGAGCCCGGCCGGGGTGCTCGCCGTATTGTCGATCGCCAATCAGGTGATGGCGGTGGTCGGGCCGACGCTGGGTGGGGTGCTGATCGGCGTGGGCGGTTGGCATCTGATCTTCACCATCAATGTGCCGCTATCGCTGGCGTGCCTGGTGCTCGGGCGGATGCGCCTGCCCGGGAGGGCCGAATTGCCCGCGGCGGTGCGGGCGCGGCAGGACGGCGGCGTGGATATCGCTGGCATGGTGTTGTTCGCGGGTGCGCTGGTCTCGTCGATGCTGTTTCTGATGGAACCGGCCCTCGCGCACTGGTATCTGCTGGTGATCGCCGGTGTTGTCGGGCTGGTATTCGTGCTGCGGGAGTTGCGTGCCGCCGCGCCGTTCATCGATCTGCGGGTGCTCGGCGGTAATGCGCCGCTGCTGGCCACTTATGGCCGTCAGGTGCTCGCCTTCGTCACCGCCTATGCCTTCCTCTATGGCTTTACCCAATGGTTGGAGGAGGGGCGGTCACTGAGTGCATCCGTGGCGGGGCTGGTGCTGTTGCCGATGTCGTTGAGCGCCATAGTGATTACCGCCATTACCGGACGGCGTCGCCAGGTGCGCGGCAAGCTCATCGCGGGCGGTCTGCTGCAGGTCGCCGCGTGCGCGTGCCTGCTGCTGCTCGGCCCACACACCGGAATCTGGCTATTGGTGGCGCTCGGTGTGCTGATCGGGCTGCCGCAGGGGCTCAACGGGCTGGCCAATCAGAATGCGCTGTACTACCAGGCCGATCCGGCGCGAATGGCGTCGTCGGCCGGATTGTTGCGCACCGGAATGTATCTCGGTGCGTTGATCGCGGCGGCGGCCGATGCGGCCGTCTTCCCGCAGGCCGCCGATAGCGCCGGGGTGCACGAGTTGGCGGTATTGCTGCTCGTCGTGTCGGTGCTGTTGGTGATCGTCACGGTTGCGGATCGCTCACTCGCGCGCGTGGGGCGCGCGGCAACCTGATCTTCATATATCCCAGGACAATTCACCTCGAAAGGTCGCATCATGCCGGTTACCACACTCGACGAGCGCACCGCACTGGTCGTCATCGACCTGCAGCACGGCATCGTTGCTGCACCGCGCCAACCGCATTCGGCCGCAGCGGTCATCGAGAACTCCGCCGCGCTCGCCCACGCCTTCCGCACCCACGGCCTGCCGGTGGTGCTGGTGCGGGTCTCGTTCTCGGCCGATGGCGCCGATCAGGTGAAGGGGCGCAACGAATTTCCGTTCCCGGGCGGCAATCCGCCGGAGGGCTGGGACCGGATCGTGGACGATCTCACCGGCCATCCCGAGGATATCCACGTCATCAAGCGCAATTGGGGCGCGTTCTACGGCACCGACCTGGACCTGCAACTGCGCCGCCGCGGCATTACCCAGATCGTGCTGGCCGGGATCGCGACCAGCATCGGCGTCGAATCGACCGCCCGCGCCGCGCACGAACACGGCTACCACGTCACCCTGGCCGTCGATGCCATGACCGATTCCGATGCCGAGGCCCACCGGCACAGCATTACCAAGATCTTCCCGCGCCTCGGCGAAACCGGCACCACTGCTGAGATCGTCGAACTGGTTGCCGCAACCCGCTGACCCGTGGCTTCGCCGGTCGTGAACATCGGGTGTCAACCGGGGTCGAAGGGGCGCACACTGGCGAGATGACCAAGCTGATGCGAGCGATTCGTCGTTTGTTCGGACGCGGGGTCCCCGCCGGTGGCGGCGGGGGGCCCGGCGAAGCCGGTGGCGGCGCCGCGGGCGTTCGCGAGCCGCGCCGGCCGATACTGCCCGACGACCGACTCAGCGATACCAAGCGAATGGAACCGGATCCGCCGACGCTTCGGCTACCGGACGCGCGCCAGTGAGGCGTGACCGGTAACCGACCGCTGCGGCTCAGTTGTCTCCGCGCAGTTCCGGCATGGGCGGTAGCTCGATGGTGTCGGCGAGCGGGTCGACGCACTGGTTTTGCAAAATCTCGAAGAACGCCTCGGCCGAGCCATACCGCGCGGTGACCTCTCTGAGCAGCCGTTCTGCGGGCATGTTCGAGTTCATGTGGATATCGTGACCTACCGAACCCGGCCTGAAACGCGCGTTCGCTAAATATTCGCTAGGTTGTTAGTTATTGAGCGGCAAACGATGGGTTCGCGCATGCACCCGCCCGGTACCGATTACGTCTGGGTCGCCAGCGCGAAGGGCAGAACCGCCGGTGCACCGGCGTTCCGGAGCGCATGGGCCGCCACCGTGAGCGTCCACCCGGTATCGGAGAGGGCGTCGACCAGCAGAATCGGCCCGTCGACCGAAATCGGGTCCGGGATCAGCCAGGAGTCGAACAGCCCGGCCACCCGGTGCGCGGAATTCGCGGCCGATACCGGCGGCCGGTCCGGACGCAACCGCAGGGTGCCGAGGTCACGGAGGCGACCGACCTCGGCGAGGCGGGCCGCGAGGGTGGCGGTGAGCACCGGATGGCGATGCGATTCGAGGGCCATGACCGCGGTCGGGCGGGTCGCCCAATTCCACTCGCGCAATACCGCGATGCAGGCATCGAAGACCGCGTCCGGAACCGGATCGTCCGGGGCGTCGAGGAGGGCGCGCAGGCGCTGGCCCCAACCCAGATCGGTGAGCCTGCCGAGAGTTCGTCCGGTCTCGGCGCCATTGGTGATCTTGCCGGACAACCGGATGCCGAGTTTCGCCATCCCGGTCGGCCACTGTTTGCGCGGGGCGAGGTCGAGGCCGGGACGGTCGAGTCGGGCCCGGGTCGCGGCAATGGCCGAGGAATCGATGGTGGTATCGAGCCGGGTGCCGGTGCAGTTGTCGCAGCGACCGCAGCCGGGCGCATCGTCGTCGAGCGCGGGCAGTCCCGGGTCGTCGAGCTGGCGGCGCAGGAACCGCATCCGGCAGCCGGTGGTGCGCTGGTAGTCGATCATCGCCTGCTGTTCGACCTCGCGGGCCGCGGCCAGGCGTTCGTAGCGTTCGGTGTCGTAGGTCCACGGCTGTCCGGTGGCGATCCAGCCGCCGCGGACCCGGCGCACCGCGCCGTCCACATCCAGCACCTTGAGCACCATCTCCAGTCGCGAGCGGTTCAGCTCGACCAGCGGTTCCAGGGCGGCCGTCGACACTGCCCGGTCGAAATCCAAGGCGTCGAGTACCGAGCGCACTATGTGTTCGCGCGGAAAGGCAACGGAGGCAAAGTAACTCCAGATCCTGGTGTCCTCAGGTCCGGGCAGCAGCACCACCTCGGCGCGATCGGTGCCGCGGCCCGCGCGACCCACCTGCTGGTAGTAGGCGATGGGGGAGGACGGGGCGCCGACGTGCACCACGAATCCCAGATCGGGTTTATCGAAGCCCATGCCGAGGGCGGAGGTGGCGATGAGCGCCTTCACCTCATTGTTGAGCAGCGCCGCCTCCAGCACTTCGCGTTCGGCGGTATCGGTCTGCCCGGTGTAGGCGGCGACATTGTGCCCGTGCGCATTCAGCACATCGGCAAGATCGTGGGCGGCGGCGACGGTGAGGGTGTAGACGATGCCGGAGCCGGCCAGCTCGCCGAGGTGCCCGCTCAGCCAGGCGGTGCGCTCGACCGCGTCGTCGAAGTGGACCACCGACAGGTGCAGGGATTCACGATCCAGGGTGCCGCGCAGTACCAACGTTTGGGTGCCGATCTGGGTCGCGACATCGGTGACCACCCGGTCGTTGGCGGTCGCGGTGGTGGCCAGCACCGGCACATCGGAGCCGAGATCGGCGATGAGGGTGCGGATGCGGCGGTAGTCGGGCCGGAAATCGTGACCCCAGTCGGAGACGCAGTGCGCCTCGTCGATCACGACCAGTCCGGCGTCGGCGGCCAGCTTGGGCAGTACCTGGTCGCGGAAATCCGGATTGTTCAGCCGTTCCGGGCTGACCAGCAGCACGTCCACCTCGCCCGCGGCCACCCGATCATGGATCTCGTCCCATTCGGTGACATTGCCGGAATTGATGGTCGCCGCGACGACGCCCGCGCGTTCGGCGGCCGCGACCTGATTGCGCATCAGCGCCAGCAGCGGCGACACGATCACCGTCGGGCCGCGTCCCGCCCGCCGCAACAGCTTGGCCGCGATGAAATACACCGCCGACTTACCCCAGCCGGTGCGCTGCACCACCAGCGCCCGCCGCCGCTGCACGATCAGCGCCTCGATCGCCGTCCACTGATCCGCGCGCAGCCTCGCCCCCGGTCCCGCCAGGTCGCGCAGCAGCTCCTCGGCCCGCTCGCGCAGGTCGGGAGCTGTGAGGTCGATCGCTGACGTACCGGCCGCCGTGGTCATGCGCTCCATCGTGCCCGATGCCACCGACAGCGCTACCGACCACCGCCGTGCGCACCATGCTGCCCGAATTCGACGGCTCGGCCGATACTCCTGGGCAATGAACAACAGGGATGCGAATTGCTCTCTGGGGAGTGTGAGTGAACGCGAGTCTGTCTCGAGTCAATATCTTGGCAGGATCCGGCCGGTCACATGGTTGATGCCACGGCCGGCGAGATCACCTGAGAGTGCTCGGTAATGTCGATTATGCGATGTTCAGGCCAGACAAGACCCAACCCGCACCGGGAGCTGCGAGCGCGCGTCTAGGCTGGGCCGGCGAGGCGACGTATCCGATCGTTGAGGTACCGCTGTTCAGGGACGCTGGCGGCGAGTTGAGCGGCCCGCCGATAGCTTTCGACGGCGCCGGTCTGGTCGCCGATCATTTCCAGTAGGTGTGCGCGAACCGCGTGGGTCCGGTGATGACGCCGCATGGACGGGTTGTCGAGCAGGGGTGCGATCAGGTCCAATCCCTGCTTCGGGCCGAAGGCCATGCTGATGGCGACGGCCCGGTTGAGCGTCACGACCGGGCTGGGTCCGACTCGGTCCAGCATGGTGTAGAGGATGCTGATCTGCCGCCAGTCGGTGCTCTCCCACGTGGGCGACTCCGCGTGCACGGCAGCGATCGCCGCCTGCAACTGGAACCGGCCGACATGGCCGCGGGGCAGGACCCGCTCCAGGATGCCGACACCTTCCGCAATCAGGTCCCGGTCCCACCGGGAACGATTCTGTTCGGCCAGCGGGACCAGGTTGCCGTCCTCGGTGCGGGTCTCCGCTCGGGAGTGGGTGAGCAGCATGAGAGCCAGGGCGCCCGCAACCTCGTCGTGATCCGGTATCGCACAATGCAATTGACGGGTCAGCCGGATAGCTTCATCGGTCAGACTCCAATCCACCAGTGCGCCACCGGCAGAACGAGTGTGGCCCTCGGTGAACAGCAGATGGCACACATCGAGTACGGACGTGACGCGCGAGGGCAGGTCCTGTTCACTCGGGAGCTCGAACACAGCACCGGCCGACCGCAGGATCGACCGAGCGCGGGTGAGACGTTGCGTCATGGTGCGTTGCGGAACCAGGTAGGCGGCGGCGATCTCGCCGGTTCCCAGACCACCAACGGCGTGCAGGGTCAACGCAACCTGCGAGGAGCGGCTAAGACTCGGGTGACAGCACAGCACGAACATCTGCAGCATGTCGTCGCAGTCGCCTACAGTCGCCTGATCCGCCGACGGCGCGAGGTACGCGCCACCGGGCTGCGCGACGGCCACCGCCTCTTCGCGCCCAGCCCGTGCCCGGTCGGCCCGCAACCGATCGATCAATCGCCGCGACGCCACGGTGATGAGCCAGCCCCGCGGATTGGCGGGCACCCCGTCGCGACACCACTGCACTGCCGCCGCCTCGGCCGCTTCCTGGGCGGCATCCTCGCAGTCGCCGAAGTCGCCATGCCTGCGCAGCAGGGCGGCGAGGACGTGCGGCGACTCGTGCCGCCACACGTCCTCCACCACCCGGTCGCTCACTGCTCGTCGCCGCCCGGCCACATCGTCGGCCGCAATTCGACGGTTTCACCCGGACCGGTGAATTGCGCGGCGATCTCCTCGGCGCGGGTGTGGTTTTCCACGTCGATCAGGAAGAACCCCGCCAGATGCTCCTTGGCCTCCGAATACGGCCCATCGGTCACCAGCGGTTTCCCGTCACCCCACCGATACAGCCGCGATGACTCGGGCGCCCCAAGGGCTTCCCCCGTCAGCAACTCACCCTTCTCCCGCATCTCGCCGAGCAGCTTCTCGAAATCGGAGTTCATCTGATCCCGCTCTTCCTGCGACATCGCCTGGTACTCGGGCAGGTAGTCACCCGTCGGATGTCCCCAGGGCTGCGGATTGGAGTGAATCAGGATCACGTACTTCATCACGACTCCTTCGCGATCGCGGATGCGCCCGGATGACCCATCCTTACCCGAAACGTCGGAGTCCGCGCCATGATGTCGACATCCCTGTTGCGTTCGCCCACATGACCGCCGCGGGCGGGTGTTCGCTCGGCATCGAAGTCGACTGTCGATCCGTTTCCGGCAGGACGTCCGGCGCAGGAATCGAACGTCCCGTAATGCCGCTGGGCGCGTGGTCGTGAACGTCCGCATCTGCCGATTCCGCGATGTTTCAACGGCAGGATCTCCCGACAGCAACGGTTACGGTTCCAGTGCGTCGGAACTGGCTCGCGACAAATAGCCAGCTGCACCCCAGGATGAGAGCATGATCGAAACCACGGCAGTGTTGGGAGTGGCTGCGACCGAGTTGGGAATGGTGCTGACGCCGGGCCCGAACATGATGTATCTGGTGTCGCGCACCATATCGCAGGGACGACGAGCGGGTCTGGTATCGCTATCGGGTGTGGCCGTCGGATTCATCGTGTATCTCGTGGCCGCCACCGTCGGGATTACCGCGATCTTCGCGGTGGTGCCGGGGGTGTATCTGAGCATGAAGCTGGCCGGCGCAGCTTATCTGGCGTACTTGGCGTGGAAGACGTTGCGCGGCGGCATCTCTGTGTTCGAGCCCTCCGATCTGCCCGCCGACTCCACGCGCAGGCTCTTCGGCATGGGGCTGGTCACCAACCTGCTCAATCCCAAGATCGCGATCATCTACATGGCGTTGATCCCGCAGTTCGTGACCCCAGAACAGGGGCGAGTCTGGTTGCAGAGCCTGCTGCTGGGCGCAGTGCAGATCGGTATCGCGCTGACGGTCAACGGCTTGATCGTGCTGGGAGCCGCCACAATCGCAGCGTTCCTGACCGGCCGCCCGCTCTGGATGCGGGCACAACGCTGGGTCACCGGCACAATGCTCGGCGTCGTCGCCGTTCTACTAGCTACCGACCGGACCCGCCCGGTTCCGGCCTAGGCTGACCGACGCGAATAACACGCTGCTGGCAAGTGCGCGGTAATGCCGAGTTCCGAATAGTTGGCCCAGTCCCGCCCTCGCCCGCCTCCCCAGCTATCTGCAGACTGCCATCGCTCGGTCCAATTTCCTTGGGGAGATACTGATTTGAGTGTTCATCCGCCTCTTCGCAGCCGCACTAGGGTTCCTCGTTGCGGTCTCGTGATCGATCGGGATCTCAACGCCGCGATCAACCTCGCCCGCCTCGGCGACGCCACTGACACCGGTGGACGCCACTGACACCGGTGGTGGAACGGGGACTGGTACCTCGAGTAGCCTGGCCGCCAGTCATGGGCTTGGACAAGACGTGGAGCCGACCAGACCCGCCCCACCACGGTGGTTGGGAAGGCAGGTGGCGTGGAAGCGTCTGCCCCGCACGGTTCTCGGGCCGGGAAGAAGGGTACTGCCACTCCGCAAGGAACGGCTGCCTGAACGATGAGTCGTCATTCGTCATACGAACACTCACACTTCAGGTAACGGTGAGACGATAGCTCGGCACGCACGCACACCGTGGGACCGCGCAGGAGGTAGCCATGACCAACTACGAGCCGCCGCCGGGTTGGTCTCCGCCCGGTTCCCAATTCCGCAGCACCAGTGGGTTCGGGCGGACTCTGGTCGGCATTCTGGTCGGTCTGGTGGTGACGCCGGTCGGGATCGGGCTGGCCGCCCACGCGGCGTTGGATACCCGACAGTGGGTCATTCTCGGATCCGCGGCCAATCGAGCCGGATCGACCTTCCAAATCGTCGCAGCGGCACTGCTATTGCTCCTGGTCGCGGCGCTGGCCGCGTACTCACCGGCCGGGACGGTGCTGGCCGGGCTGGTCTGGGGTGTGGTGCCGGGATTCGTGTACTTCCTTTTTCCCGACGACACCTGGCGGATCATTCACGACGATCTGCCGGTGCTGTCGGATGAAATGCGGTTCGCGCTGATCACCTGGGTGACCAGCGGTTTCCCATTCATCCTCGGCGTGCTCCTGATCGGTGCGGGCGTCGCAGGCACACTGCGGCGGCGCTGAATACATTCAGGCCGAATTGCCTGCGCGATCCTTGCATGCCGACCTGGTCAACACTCAGCAGCGGCCGCTGCGTCGGAGTTGTCGCAGTGTTGCTGAGCTGGTTCGGGGCCGAATTGCGGTTGTGTGCATCGCAATTCGGCCACGTTTCACCCCTTCACACACAGCACCTGATGCAATGTCGCGACGATATCCACCAGATCGCGCTGTGCCGCGATCACCTCGTCGATATCCTTGTACGCGGCCGGGATCTCATCGACCACACCCGCATCCTTACGCGACTCCACCCCTTCGGTCTGCGCGATCAGATCGGCGACCGTGAACTGCCGCTTCGCCGCATTCCGGCTCATCCGCCGACCCGCACCGTGCGATGCCGACTGGAACGAGGCCGGATTTCCCTTGCCACGCACCACGTATGAGCGCGTGCCCATCGAACCCGGAATCAACGCCAGATCGCCAGCGCCCGCGCGCACCGCGCCCTTACGGGTCACCAGCATTGGCACACCGTCGATCTCTTCCTCCGCCACATAGTTGTGATGGCATGAAATCGGCTCGTCGAAACGCACCTCGCGTCCGGCGAATTCCGCGCGCACCGCACCGCATACCAGCGACAGCATGACCGCGCGGTTGCGGGCGGCGTATTCCTGTGCCCAGGTGAGATCACGCCGGTAGGCTTCCATTTCCGGTGTACCGGAAAGGAATACGGCCAGATCGCGATCGGGGATGTCCTGGTTGTGCGGCAGTGCGCGCGCGATGGTCATATGCCGCTCGGCGAGTTCCTTACCGATATTGCGGCTACCTGAGTGCAGCAGGATCCATACCGAATCATGCTCGTCCAGGCAGATCTCGATGAAGTGATTTCCGGAGCCGAGCGAGCCGATCTGCTTATGTGCCTTGGACTCCAATGCCTGCACGCCCGAATGCAATGCGCCGAATTCTGACCAGAAGCGGTTCCAGCCGGTGTTGTGCCGGGCCAGCTCGCCGTGTGACGCAGCGAACTGCGCCCCCAGCTTCGCGACATCGACCGCATTCTTGTGCGCCTGGAAACCCACCGGTACCGCAGCTTCGATGCGCGAGCGCAGCGAATGCAGATTGTCCGGCAGATCGGCGGCGGTGAGGTCGGTCTTGACGCTTTCCATGCCGCAGCCGATATCCACGCCGACGGCGGCCGGCGCGACGGCATCGCGCATCGCGATCACCGAGCCGACCGTCGCCCCCTTGCCGAGGTGCACATCCGGCATGACGCGGACGCCGTGGACCCATGGCAGTTGCGCGATATTTCGCAGTTGCTGCAGCGCGGACTGCTCGATGTCGTGCTCGTTGGCCCACATGAGCGTCTGCGCCCTCGTACCGCGCAGCTCGACGGGAAACATGGGGAACATCCTTTCTCGTTCGGTGTGTTCCCCTTCAACGCTAGATTCCCCGGACCACTATCCGCACATCATTTTCGGCCGGTTACGGCTCCACGAAATCGGCGGCCAGGCCGCACAGTTTCCATGTCCCACCGCGGCGCGCCATCGTCCCGGTGTAATCGATGTCCTTGAAGTACTGCCGATATTTCGCGGGCACATTGGTGAAGGATTCGTGCGCGAGGAAGGTCGCCGAATCCGGGCCGGTCTGGGTGATTCCGGTAATCGTGGTGGTGAATCCGGCACCTTCGACCTCCGGGCCGATCCGCCCGTCGTATTGCGGCGTGTACTGCACAACCAGCGCGTTGACGGCCGGTAGCGCCTCCGGGCAAATGAGCGCGGCGAACGATTGCCACTGTCGGGCATTCGCGGTCGCGGCCAGCTGTCCGACGGCCTCGGTCAGCGCCGGGTCGGAGCTGGACGGATTGTTCGTCGTGGTGCGCGCATCCGGCGGATTGAAGACCAGCGGCGCGGGCAGTGGCCGATAGCCCGACGGCTCGATATTCTCGGCCACCGCGCGGGCCCAGGTGCCGTCGGCGATCATGGCCTGAATGGCATTGGTGATCTTGCTCTGCAGGACGGTGTCGCCCTTTTCGACGCCGACGCCGTATCGCTCGCGGGTGAAGGGGTGCCCGACGACCCGCAGCTCGTTCGGATGCTGTGCGGCGAATCCGGCGAGGATCACATCGTCGGTGCTGACCGCGTCGACCTCGCCCGCGAGCAGTTCGTCCACGCAGGTCGAATAGGTCTCCTCCAGGGTGACCCGCACACCGGTCGCGAAGTCTCGCTTGATCTTGTCCGCCGAGGTGGAACCCTCGCCGGTGCACACGGTGCGGCCATCGAGAGCCTCCGGCCGATCGATATCCGCCGCACTGCGTAGGACCAGCAGATCCTGACCGGCCAGCAGGTACGGTCCGGCGAAGGACACCGCCTGCTGTCGAGCGGCGGTGATCGAATACGACGCGACGACAAAATCCACCTCGCCGCTGTCCAGCAGCGCTTCACGCCGATCCGACGGTGCCTCCAGCCAGCTGATCCGCTCGGCATCGACGCCGAGGTATTTCGCGATATAGATCGCGGTATCGACGTCGAATCCGTGCGGAATCCCGTCCTCGCCCATGACCGACAGACCAGGCTGATCGAATTTGATACCGATGGTGACGGTCCATGGCGTGTGATCGATGGGGTACACGCAGGCGGCCAGCACCACGCCGCTCGCCAGGCCGACAGTAAGGATCGAGCGCTTCATCGAGCCGAATCTCCTCTCGATGCCGGGATACCTCGGTCGAGCAGGTTCGCGCCCTGCGCATATTCAGCTAATTATCAGCACGAACGATTCGCGTAATTTTCGCTGATCATGCGATAGAAGTGAGTGGGCATTGCGCGAAACCGTTCACTTTTTGAGACCTGGCTACTGATGAGCGATCGACGGGCTTCGATAGATGTGCGCCGCGTTTCCGTTGGCGATTGCAATGACGAGTGCTTCGGCGTCAACGGTCGTTATGACGTCCTCGGCGATCCACTCGTCGAGCAGGCGGCCGAGACCGCGCCGCCACAGCACCGCCCCGAGGTAGTGCAGTTCCGGAAGTCCGTAGCCGTCCGAGGAATAGAGCATCGAACGGAACGGGGCGAGTTCGAGTGCTTCCGCGAGCACCGCCGCGGCCCGCTGTCCCACATAGGGAATCGTCAGGCCGAGATCGAGATGCACATGGTCGAAGGCGTGTGCGAGATAGGCCGCGTTGCGATGAAACGGCCAGCAGTGCAGCAGTACGACCGATGTGCCCGAGCCCGCTGTGGCCCGCAGGAAGTCGGTGAGCAGCAAGGGATCCGCATGCCGAAGCCGCAGATCGGTGTCGCCGAAACCGGTGTGGAATTGCAGGGGCAGGCCGAATTCCCCGCCGATGCGGGCACCGAGTCCGACCAGCCAGCCCAGGGTCGCCGGATCGGTGAGGCGGCGTTCGAGGGGGACTTCATCGGGCGGGGAGTCGGTGCGCGGGAAGTCGAGTCCGCAGCGGTAGGCCACGATTGTCTTGAGGCCGACGGCATTTCGGACCCGCCCGCGCAGCGCGGTCTCGATATCCTCGAACGGCGTCGTCTCCACGGCGACCTCGGCGATCACCCGTTCGGCGAGGTGTTCGAGTCGGACGATCTCGCGCACCTCACCGTCGGCGACCGCCGCGAATTCCGCTCGTCCGCCGCCGAATCCGGTGTCGAGGAACCAGCGGGTGACACCGGTCGCGCGCAGTAGCCGGGTGGTCGTTTCGCGCCAGCCGAGTTCGGCGCGGCGGGCCAGATACCGCTCCGGATCCACATGCGGCTCCAGATCGAGAACCGGTGCGCACCAACGCCTTATCGCGAGACCGAGCGCCGAATCGAAGCTGCCGCGCTGCCCCTCGCCGAGCAGCCGCTCGAAACCGGGCCGGTCCAGATCGGCGGCCACTACGCCGTGACAGTGGTGATCGGTCAGCGCGATGCCATCGGTCAGCACGCTAGAACCGCCACCGGGTCAGCTCGACCACCTTGGCCGGGCTGATATCCCGATAGCGTTCGGCCTCGGCGCGGCGCACGGTGAGCAGGGCATCGTGCAATTCGACACCGAGCGCCTCGGCGAGCACCTTGGAATCCGCCAGTGCGTCGGCGGCCTCCATGGAATTGGTCGGCAGCCGCCGCACACCCGAGAGCATGAGTTGTTCCGCATCGAATCCCACCGGATCGCCGGTGATTTCGGCGGGCAGCCGCAGTTCTTCGGCGACGCCAGCGAGCCCGGCGGCAATGACCGTGCCGACGATCAGATACGGATTACCGGTCGCGTCGAAACATTTGATCTCGGCATTGGCCGCCCATTCCTCGGTGCCCCGCACGCCGGTGATGAAGCGCAGGGCAGACTCCCTGGTCTCCCGACCCCAGCATTGCCAGATCCCGGCCCACCGCGAGGGCTGCAGGCGCAGGAAGCTCGCCGGATTGCCGGCCCCGATCGCGACCAGTGCGGGCAGTTCCCGCAGCACACCGGCCAGGAAGGCCTCGCCGGCGCGTCGCATGCCGTACGGTCCGTCGCCAGCGGCGAAGAGCGGCCCCTGCTCGTCCTGAAGCGAAAAATGCAGGTGCGCACCGGAACCCGCACTGCCGGGCTCGATACACGGCGCCAGCAGCGCGCGCCAGCCGTATTGCGCGCTCACCTGCCGGATGGTGTGCCGGAGCAGGACCACATCATCGGCCGCGGCCACCGGATCGTTGGGTGCGACCGACAGCTCCATTTGCGCGAGCGCGTATTCCGGATGGAACTGATCGACCGCGATCTCCTGACGTTCCAATGCCGCGACCAGATCGCTGGCGTATTCGGCCACCTGACTCAACCGGATCATGCCGTAGGCGGGTCCGTATATCGCTGGGACGAAATCGCTTTCGGTATCCGCGCGCCCGAGCGCCCACTCCGTCTCGAAGGACATTGACAGCCGCAGACCCGACTCCTGCGCCGCTTGGGCCTGCCGGGTCGCGAACGCACGCTGGCAGGCGACGAAGCGGGTGCCGTCCTGGGTGTACTTATCGGCGGGCGCCCAGGCCCAGCCCGGCTGGCAGGCGAGTTCGGTCAGCCGGGACAGGTCCGGGATCAGGCGCAGATCGCCGTCGGGCCCGCCGAGATATCGGCCGACCGACATCAGATCGTCGAAGGTGAACGTCTCGAAGCAGGGGGAGACGCCGATCCCGTATTTGGCGGCATGCGCCAGCCGCCCCTTCGGTACGGTCTTCACCCTGGTTATTCCGGCATTGTCGACGAAGGACAGCACGACCATATGGGCCTCGAGGTGTCCGATCAGCGCATCGTGGGCACCTTCGGCCGGTATCCGGTCCGGCATGGTGGGCATAGTCCCAAGATAGGCCGCGCCCGCCCGCTTGGGGGCGGACTCGGCCGACCTGGTCGTGTTATGCGGTGGGTCGGGTGAACTCACCGTCTTGCATGCCTGCGGTGAAGGCATCCCACTCACCAGGGGCGAATACCAGTGCTGGGCCGGTTGGGTTCTTCGAGTCCCGAACGCCGACCTTGCCGCCGTCGAGCCATGCCACCTCGACGCATTGCCCGCTGCCTTCGCTGTAGCTGCTCTTGAACCAGTTCACCCCGGATAGGTCAACGTTCACCACGTTCGTGCTCCTTCGCCACCTGTCGCAGCAGGTTTCTAGTCTCCACCTCGCCCAGACATGCATCCCGGATGGCCGCAGCAAGCTCGCCATAGAACCGCACATCCTCAGGCCTCTCAAGATATACGTCCTGCGCCGCTCCGCCGTCGATGAATACCACTGGAGGCTCGATGGGTTCACCTTTGGCGATGCGCTCGAACTCCAGGATGATGAACGAGCTGTTGGGCGTCCCCCACGTCAAACCTGCACTGTATGGATGTATCCGCAGCGTGATGTTGGGTCGCTTGGACATTTCGGCGAGGTGCCTCAGCTGCGCGGCCATGATGCTCCGGTTGCCGATCACGCGGTATAGCACCGATTCGTGCAAGATCACGTTCAACTGGATCGGGTTCGTCTTGCGCGTGATGAGCGCTTGCCGTTTCATTCGGTGCTCGACGCGCCGGTCGACGTCGTCAGGGCTGGTGAACATGGGAACCGCGCTGATGATTGCCCGCGCGTAGTCGACCGTCTGGAGCAGGCCAGGAACGTGTTGCTCATGGCAGCTGGTGAGTCGGCGCGCGGCGGCCTCGAGCCCCACGTACATGTTGAACGCGTTGCTGTACAAGCCGCCATAGACGTGGTGCCAGCTCTTGACCCTGCCTTGCTGGGCGAGGTCGACGGCGGCCTTGGTGTCGTCGTCGCCGACGTCGTACACCTCGCATAGCGCCTGTACGTCCTGTCGGCGGACCTTTTGAATCTGTCCGGTCTCGATGCGCTGAAGCACGGCTCTGGATAGGTCGACCAATTTGGCGGCTTCGGCAATGGTGAATCCGGTCGCTTCGCGGCGCTCGCGAAGGAACCGTCCGAGTTGGCGGCGCGGCAGGGTTGATGACGGGCCGTGCTCTTCGGTGCTGGTCACGGGGTCTCCTGGAATCGAGTCACATCGGATCGAGAACCGAGCCTGTTCTTACTGCAGAACCGAGCGCCGTTCTGGCGTTTTAGAGCAATCGCAATCGAGTGCTCGTTTCTGCTGCTGTCTATCGGTTGCTGATGCTATGCTGTGGGCGGCGCTCGAGCTGGGAATCGTTGAGGTACAAGGCCTGTCCGACCGCCACCCCGCAGCTCCATCGACCGAAGGCCTGGAACGATGACGAACAATCAAGTGGCAGAATCACATACAGGGCAATCCGACGCGCCGAAGGCTGTTGGATTCGTGCGCGGTGACGTGTCCGGACTCGCCGCACCCCGGCACGCAAACGCCGTAACGCTGCACGCTCGGCTACTGGGCTACCAGTACGTTTACACGGTACGGCCACCCCAGGACATCCCCGACCCGATCGGGTACGGCCTCGGGATCGCCGCCGGGCTGGGGGTTGCCGCGATCGTGGTCTACGACTTGGCTCAGGTCGACGATCAACCAGCGCGGGTGTGTGAGGACTTCGATCTCGAAACCGTTTGTCCCGCAACCACATGGGCGAGGGTCGCCTACCCGGCCATCCCCGAGACCGGGGTGGCCTGATGCGCGAGGACATGATCGTCACGCCGCCGCGAGTTTGCGGGCATGCCGATATCACGTTGGCGCATCAGCAGATGCGCGAGCATCGCGCCTGCCGTATCGGCTGGTGCGTGTGGAAGGCGGCGGCGTATTACACGCTGGTCGATGCGGGTCGAGTCACGCCGCAATCGTTGACCCCGCGCGAGCGCGCCGCCGCGCGCGGCCTCGAGTTCCCGCCACTGGACCACGAGGGCTCCGCGCAGGGCGGGCCGACAGTACAAACACTGCGTGAGGTGCTGGACAAGCTCACCGAGCTGTCGCTACCGATTCCGGGCGCGAACAGCGGCGGCGACGGCTGACGATCGGGGGATTCGGGATGAGTGAGCATCGCACTGAGGTGGACGGCTGGCAGGCGATCTGGCGGCTCGACGACCACCGCGTTCGAATGATGTTGGTGCGCAACCTCTTCGAATCGGAGCCGCTGCTATCGATGTCGAGCGTAGCCACCGCACCGGACCTGGTGCAGGTCCGGGAGCGGTTCCCGGCACTGTCGCGGTTGTGGGACGCGGTACGTCACGAGTACTGGACGGAATCCCTGTCCCCTAAAGAGCATTCGCCGGGGACGACCTGAGTGACGGGCATCCACCGACCCGGCGCGCCGCGATCGGCTGAACGAGCACTTGCTACCTGTACCAGGTGTACTGCCCACGGACGTTGGTAACGGCGAGCTGACATGGCGAAGACCTCCGAGTGAAGTGCGAGCTGTCTAGGAACGCACCGAATTCACTGGAGGTCTTCGTGTCTCACCGTAATGCCCCATTGTCGGAGTTGGGCCTCGCCTACAGTGAAATCCTGCCCGACGAACGCAAGGAAACCGCGGTCGCGAGCGAGCGGATCACACCTCCAGGTCCCCCTCGATGCCCTTGAGGCGGTGCCGGGCTAGCGCGAGATTCGCCCGGCCCCGGTCCAGGGCGAGGTAGAGGAACAGGCCTTGGGACTTACGGCCGGTCATCGGTCGGATGATGTGGTATTGGCCCGACAACGTGATGAGGATGTCCTCGATGGCCTCGTTGAGCCCCAGCTGCTCCATGGTGCGCAGCTTGGCGCGCACCACCTCGGTGTTGCCCGCGGCGGCGACCTGGAGGTCCAGGGCCTTGGTACTGCCGAGCATCCCGAGCGCCATGCCGCTGTCGTAGTCGACGACGGCGGCTCCGATCGCGCCGTCGATTACCATCATCTCTTTCAGTGCCAGATCCATACTGGACATATCTGTTCCTTTCGATTGATGTTGGTTGCCTAGTCTTTTCCAGGGGCCGTCAGCTGGTCGGCGATCCTGCGCGCCACCGGGCGCGACTCCAGATGGAGCCGGCCGACGTTCACCTCAGGGCCCGCCAGCACGGTCAGCGAGGCCCAGCTCGCCGCGTAGACCACCACGTACCCGCCGGTGCCGCGCACCACGACGTCATGGAATCCGCCATCGTGCGCGGTGGTGGCCATCCGGTGCGACAGCGCCAGCTGCGAAGCGGCCAGCGCGGCCATGCCGGAGGGCTCGATGTGCGCGGGCAGATCGTGGGCGATGAGCAGCCCGTCAATGGATGCCACCAGCGTGCCGGTCAGGTGCGGGATGCGATCGTGCATTGCCTTCAGCTCTGCCAGCACCACCGCGTTCGGTTCGGGTCCGGACACCGCCACCTTGGTTAACCTTCCCATCAGTGCGTGACCGAGCAGTTTCCTCCGCGCGGTCACTCGAGCTCCGCCAAAGCTGCCCGCAGACGGAGGAGCAGGGCCTCATCAACTGGCTCCCATTTCGGTTCGGAAGCCGGCTCGGCCCGCCGCGTCCGGCGTCGAGGTAGCGGTTCGGACTCGGCGACTTCGCGAGCGGCCGCCACCGGCTCGGCTGTCTCGACCGGAGCGGGTGCCGCGACGGCCGGCTCGATCAGCCCTGCCACGGTCAGGTCCCGCACGGCCTTCAGGCAGCCATAAGTGGTGCGGCCGAGCTCGCGTGCGATCCCGGTGATGCTGCGCCGGGTGTCAGCGGCGGCCAGCACCTCGGCCTGGCCGCCGGTGAGTACTACGCGCCGTCGCCGCACGCGGCGGACCGGCACAACGGGGGCGCGGTCGACCAACGTCGCAGGCCACGGCCCAGACTCCGGATCGCCACGCCGCGCGCACTCATGAACGAGCGCGCGCGGCGTGATCTGGCAGACCGGGGCGAGCCAGTGCGGCGGCGCGGGCTGGAATTCGGGGACGGCGGGCGAGGCCAGCAGAAAGTAGGCGGCATCGAACACCGACAGCAACACCAGAGTTTCCAGCCCTGGCCGCCCCAGCACATGGCCGGGATTTCCGTCTGCGGCCCGCCGCCAGTCCTCCGTGGTTGCCACACCCGCCTCCACGACAAGCCGGTCCAGCCCGGTTGTCCGGCCGCAGTCGACGGATGCGATCGCGCCCTCGGTCAGATGAAACGCACCGTCGCCAGCGCGCAACATGCCGGTACGCCTTTCCTTTTCGAGCCGTTGCAGTTCGACTGCGAGCTCAACGCTCATGACCGTCCTCGGTCAATTCGCGCAGAATTCCCCGGAGCTGGAACCGCGCCATCGCAAGATTCCCGGTGTCGTCGTCGAGCACAACGTGCATGAAAAGCCGACCGTCGAAGTCGCCGTTCACCAGATTCAACAGGTGATATGCGCGGGTTCCGCAGACGATGATCTCGGTGACGTCGTCACCGTCGCGGCCGGTTGCCAACGCTGTGCAGCCGAGCACCTCGCGGACCACATCGGTGGTGGCGGCGGCGGCCTCATGCTGGTCCACCAGATCGTGCCGACCTGCCGCGGCGATCGCCAGACCACTCGCTCCGTCAACCAACGTCACGCTGCGCGCACCGGGAATCTCCATGACACGTTGCAGACAGCCGTCGATATCGGTCACCGTGCCCTGGCCTGCCTGCCTGTCGTGGGATGATTTCAGCAAACCAGACGCTACACACCGTGCCGACCGGTGTACAGAAAAAACCGGAAAATAATACTAAAAAATGCATATCCCCTGGTGGCAGGCGAAGATTGGGGCCGGAGCCGCCGGACAAGAAGTGCTGGACGGTGTCGGAACGGACCTGCGATACGACGCCGGATGCAATGCAGTACCTGATGGCGCGGGCACGCCAGCGCCTTCACGCGGATAACCTGTTACCCTGCAAGCGAATCCAGCAACTCGTCCGCATGCGCCAGCTCACTATCCACACCGGCCTGGTTTTGAGATCGGCACCGGAACTCGAGCCCGACACGCCGACCCGAACAGAGTCCTACTAACTAGTGTGTCGCTCCCAAATAGTGTGTCGGGCCCAAACTTCGGGACCGACACACTACGGCCTGCTACCCACCAACGATCAGGACTGGGGCGAGGAGCACCTCATGCTCGACATCGCACTCGAGGTCGTCAGGGATCTCGATCATGACCCCGGAAGTCGTTGATGGTCACTCGTCCGGTACCTCGAACTCGTCGCGCTCCATATCGGCCAGCTGGCTGCGGGTGTTGAGGAGTTCGGTGGCTACCTCGCTCGACGGGTCCTTTTCGGCCAGTTCTTCCAGTTCCGTGAGGAGTTCGCGCATCGTCGCCAGCCATGGCCGATCGGTTTCCGAACCGCTGCCGTAGAGCTGAAGCCAGGCCGCCGAGCGCAGGCATTTGGCTCGGGGGACGATGCGACCGAGGCTGCCCCACAGGTGTGCGGCGCGCAGGAAGGCGGCGACCGCCTGTTCGTCTTCGCCGCAGTAGTCCAGCACCGAGGCCGCCGACCAGGCCAGCTCGGCTTCGAGTTCGACGCGGTCGGGATCATTGTGGACCAGCCGGGCGCCCTCGACGAATTGCTGTGCGGCATCACGGAATCGGTTGAGCTTGCGTAGTGATTCGCCGTATTGGCGGCGCACGAGCGCCATTTCGGCGGGGGGATAGGGCATCTCACCGGCCGCGAGTGGCTGTTCGAACAGTGCGGCCGCCTCGCCGTGCCGTCCGGCCCGGTGCAGCGCACGCGCGGCGACGAAGGTGAGATGTATCGCGTCCGCGGGCGAGATCGGTTCCCAGCGGGCCGCGGCGGTGAGTGCCGCGTCGGCGAGTTCGTATTCGCGGCCCCGCTGCCCGGACAGCGCCATGACCAGTTGGGAGCTCAGTCGCGCGAGATGTTCCGCGGGCAGTGCGGTCGCGCCGATCGAGAGTGCCCGGCGCAGATACTGTTCGGCGTCCTGTGGATAGTCCACCAGTCGTACCGCGGCCAGTTCGGCCAGCTGCAGTGCGTCCTCGGCTTGCTCCTCGGAAGTCGCGGTGACAGCCGGTGCCACGGCGGCGATCTTGCGCGGCAAGGTGTTGCGCACACCGAGCGGAAGGTGCTCGACCAAATGCCGCTGTGCGAGGCGGGCCGCGACCCGATCGCTGACCACAGTATTGCCATTGCGGGCGTCGTAACGTGCGGCGAGCTCGCCGATTTCGACGGTGAGGTCGGCGCGCACCGAATCCACTGTGCCCGCGCCGATTTCGAGCGCGCCGAGATCCAGCTCCGTCAGCCGCCGCAACAGCACACCGACACCCGATATGAAGGCGAGCCGAATGGCGGCGTCCGCTCCCGGATCGGTCAGCCACGCCGTGTGTTCGGACAGGATCTCCAGACCGCGCGCCTCGTTCCCGGTCAACGCGCAGAATTCGATGTGCTCACCCACCGAGCGACGCAGATCCGGAATATGGCGTACCAGGGGATAACCCGTCAAATGCGCACTGCGCGCCTCGGCGATGCGACCGGTGCGCACCATCGGCAGCAAGGCGTGCCCGAGCACCCGGTGCGGTTCCTCGGCGCAGCTGCGCGTTCCATCGATGACCGGGTGCCAGCACTCGAGTGCGGCCTCGAAGTCACCGGCCTGCGCATAGTTGGTGCCCCACTGGTTGCGTTCACAGGCATCGCAGTCGGACATGCTGTCGCGCGCTGCCGCGCGGGCCGCGTCGAGCAGATCCGCGGCCGCGTCGTGGTCACCGAGTTCGCGGGCCAGGTCCGAGCGCAACGCGAGCACCGGACGAGCACTGTATCCCCGCTGCCGATAACGACTTTCGAGTTCGTCGAGCCAGCGGTAGGTGGTGTGCAGCGGTACAGCGGGATTGTCGATCAGGCCCCAGGTCAGCCATTTCAGAT
Organism: Nocardia sp. NPDC005998; assembly: GCF_040614395.1. Classification (NCBI taxonomy): domain Bacteria; kingdom Bacillati; phylum Actinomycetota; class Actinomycetes; order Mycobacteriales; family Nocardiaceae; genus Nocardia; species Nocardia sp. NPDC005998. The sequence goes on from NZ_JBEXUI010000019.1 coordinate 79,196, forward strand.
ACCAGTGCACCGAATGCGTCATCCCGCCGAGTTCAGCGGGGAAGTCGTCGTAGATCCGCAGCAGCCTGCCATAGGCGACCGGAGCCAGATCTCGTTCGCCCGCATACGCGTACGCCTTGGCCAGCTCCAAAAGGACACTGCCCTCCAGTGCCCGGTCCGGACCCGACTTCGCCGCGGCGGCAAGGGTTTCCAGGCGTTCGGTGCGGGTGCGCCCGTGCGGCAGCGAACGGCTCTGCGCCAGCGCCGCCTGGATCTCGGAGGTCTCCATCTCAGGCCTCCTCCGCGGTCTCGCCCGCCGCGTGCCGGGTCGCCCAGGTGAGGAATTCGCCGAATGCGCGATTGAGCAGTGCGGTATCGGCCGGTCGCAGCGGCCGGTGTGTCATCAGTAACGCCTGGCCATAGAGGGATTCGATGGCCGTCTTCAGGAAGGCGGGATCACCGATGTGGCTCAGCCTGCGCACCACCGGACTGTGGTGGTTCAAGACCAGCTGTGCGCGGGGCGCGCTCGCTTCCAGTGCGCCGAGGATTTCGGTCCAGAGTTCGTCGGCGCCGACAGTGGTCTCGACCCGTGTTCGTTCATTGCGCGCGCCGCGACTGTCCAGATGCAGGGCGGGCACCGAAACCGGTTGGAACGCACGCAGAATCACATCGCAGGACAGCGGATCCAGGGCCGTGCGGGCGGCGGCGAGCACCGGGGCCAGCGCCAGTTCGTCGGGCGGATCCACCAGGTCGAGGGCATTGGTGACGGCGGCCGCGTCCAGTTCGGTGACCGTGACATCGGGCAGTATCGCGGGCAGCAGGGCGACGAGTTCGGCATCGTAGGTGTAGCCGCCGTTGACGACCCCGATGCCCTGTGCGGCCGCGATGGCGGCCACCTGACGGAACTCCTCCACCGTTGCCGTCACTCGCACCGCGGGATGGTTGCGGGCGAATTCGGTCAGCGGGACCCGGCCATCGGTCGTCTCGAACAGCAAGTGCGGCACCATGATTCGCAGCATGTCCGGGGAGTGCCTGGCCATTGCCTTGACGCCGAGCGCGTGCACGGACAGAAACGCGGCCAGCCGCTCGGGCTGTTCGGCGGCGATTTCGGTGAGCCAGTCGCGAATTCGATCCCCGAGGGTGTCGCGGATGATGGCGAGGCGTTCGTCTTCGTAGAGCCCCTCGCGCGAGGCGGTCGGGCGCAGGCTGTCGGTATCGATCACACAGCGCACGAAGAAGGCCCAGTCCGGCAGCAGTCCGCGCACCGCATCACCGAGCAGCATGCCCTTGAGATAGACCCGGTGTGCGCTGGGATCGGCCGGATTGCCCGGCTGCGACAGTACGAAGGCGACGCCGCTGACTCCGGCCAGTTCGGCATCGAGGTCGATCACATCCAGCGGGGTAAAGCCGAGTGTGCGCTCGCCGTATTCGAACAGCGCCGCCCGTCGCTGCGCCGGGGACGCATAGCTGCGCCGCCACACCGGCGGTCCATCGGTCGCGCGCAATCCGACGCCGTTCGCCTCGACCGTCACCTCGTAGGGCAGCAGTGAACCGTATTCACGGACCAGGTCGAGCACCCGACCGGGGGTGAACCATGCCTGCGCACCGGCTCGTGGCGTGAGATGCACTGTGGTGCCGGGTTCTCGACGGTCCGCGGGATCGAGTCGACGCAGTGCATAGGTGCCGTCGGCGGCGGCCAGCCATTCGACGGGCGCGGCGCTCGGATCGACGGCCGAACGGGTGACCACCCGGATTGTTTCGGCGACAGTGAAGCAGGCCAGCAGCCCGATGCCGAACTGCCCGAGGAACTCTCGGCGCGCGCCCTCGATATCGTCGCGCTTGGACGAATGCCCGATGGTGGCGAGGAACCGATGCACATCCGCCTCGGTCAGACCGATGCCCGGATCGGTTATCCGCAATCCGGATTCATCGATGACCAGGCGAATCGCGGTGGGCGCCAAGGCATCGAGCTGGGCGCGCGCAGTGACGGCATCGACCGCGTTCTGCAACAGCTCCCGGATGTACACCCGAGGACTGGAATACAAGTGATGCGATAAGAGATCGACGATGCCACGCAGATCGACCTGAAACGAATAATTCCCATCACCAATGCGGTCCGACCCCGACCATGCACCACCGGGTGCGCTGTTCACCATGGACCGAATCCTGGTGTGCGCCGCCAACAGTTCTCTTAACGAATGCTGATGGTGTTAACAGCCCGGACGCTTCGACTTTGGCAGTTTGCTGACAATCGCGTCGTAGGACTGATCGACGAGTTCACGCAGTTCGTCGTCGGACACCGCGCCACCGAGTTGTATGACATTCCAGCCGTAGCGGCCGATGTAGGCCGATGGCGAGACGTCGTCCGGGTAGATCCGCACCAGCTCATCGGCCTCCTCCCGATTGGGCCCGCACTTTAGCCCGATCGAAGTCGATCCGAGGAAGGCGAATATCTTGTCGCCGACCTTGGCGACGATATCGCCCTCCCACGGCTCGTCCTGCCAGGCACCGGGTTTCGCCAAGCAGTACTTCAGTAGCCGCGCGTCATGCACTGTCGCGCCTACACCGGCAGCAGCCGGGACACCACCGCGGTCAGCTGCTTGGCCGAGCGGCATTCGTGCATCTCGATCACCTCGCGGTATTTATCGGCGGCGGAATCGCCTGAGCCCCAATTGCTTTCCTTCTCCGGATTGAGCCAATGCGCGTGTTTGGCGGTCTGCACCAGTTGGCGCAGCGTATCCAGTCGCGGGTCGCGGTAGTTGGTGCGGGCGTCGCCGAGGATCAGCAGTGAACTGCGGGCGGTGACGGCATCGGGCCAGTTCGTGGCGAAGCCGGTGAGCGCATGGCCGTAGTCGGAGTGTCCGTCCAGGCCGACCACTTTGCCCTCGGTGAAGATGCGTGCCATGGCCTTGTCCAGCTGGGTGTTCGGATCCAAGAACCGGGTCACCTCATCGGTGCGGTCCACGAACGCGAAAATGCGCACCCGGGAAAACTGTTCGCGCAGCGCGTTGACGAGCAACAGCGTGAAGTTGCTGAATCCGGCCACCGAACCGGACACATCGCAGAGCAGGACCAGCTCGGGGCGACCCGGGCGTGGTTTGCGATTCACCAGGTCGATGGGCACACCGCCGGTGGACATGGATTTGCGCAGTGTTTTGCGCAGATCGATCTCGCCACGGCGCGCATGCCTGCGCCGCACGGCCAGTCGGGATGCCAGTATCCGGGCCAGGCGCTGGGTGCTGCGCCGCATCTCCGCGAGCTCGGTTTCCGAGGCACGCAGGAAATCGACATCCTCCGCCTGCCGCGCGACGGCATAGCTGGCGACGCGTTCGCGGCCGACGTTCTCCGCCACCCGCCGGTGGGTTTCCGCCTCCACGATGGAGCGGAATCCGGCAATGCGCGCCCGGCCGGTCCGGCGGGCGACCTCGGCGTCGAATTCGCTGGTGTCCGGTCCGGCGCCCAGGCCCTGCAGAATCCTGGCCAGCAGGATTTCCGGCTGTACCTCCCGCAGGGTGCGGTACGCCGAGAAGGAGGGGCCGCGCGAGGACTCGTACTGACCGAGCTGTTCGACCAACTGCGCGGCGATCATTTCCAGCTGCTGTGCCGAATCCTCGCGGCTCAGCAGCGTTGCGAGCAATCCACGCAGCGCGGGCATGTCGATCTCACCGGTGGGCGTGCGTGGAATCTCGATGTCATCCGGTGTGCTGCTGCGCGCGCCGAGCGCGGCCGGGAACCACAGGTCGAACAGGCCGTCGAAGGTGCTGCGGTGCGTGGTGCGGCGCAGCAGTGCGCAGGCCAGACCCTCGCGCAACACCTCGCGGTCCATCAGATCCAGCACCGACACCACCCGGCCCGCGTCCACGGTCTCCGAGGGACCCACCGCGATGCCGCGCGCCCGCAACGCCTCGACGAAACCGACGAGATGCCCCGAAAGCCCGTGCGGCGCATTGAGTGTTGGTGTCGCGGGCACCGATCCGGCCGCCATGGTCAGGCCAGCTTCAGCTCGGCCAGCGCGCGCTGGTGGTCGGCCTGATGTTTGAGCACGACACCCAGGGTGGCGCGCACGGTGGTGTCGTCGAGATCCTGCATGCCGAGCGCGAGCAGGGTGCGTCCCCAGTCGATCGACTCGGCGACACTCGGCAGCTTCTTCAGCTGCATACCGCGCAGCACGTGCACGATCCGCACCAGCTGGGCGGCGACCGCGGCGGACAGTTCCGGCACCCGACTGGCCAGGATGCGGCGCTCGAGTTCTTCGTCCGGGAAGTCCAGGTGCAGGTAGAGGCAGCGGCGCTTGAGCGCCTCGGACAGTTCGCGGGTGGCATTGGAGGTCAGCACCACGAACGGCTTGCGGCTGGCGGTTATCGTGCCGAGCTCGGGCACGGTGACCGCGAAATCGCTGAGCACCTCGAGCAGCAGACCCTCGATCTCGACATCGGCCTTATCGGTTTCGTCGATGAGCAGCACGGTCGGATCGGCGCGCCGGATGGCGGTCAGCAGCGGCCGGGAGAGCAGGAATTCCTCGGTGAAGACATCGGCCTTGGTCTCTTCCCAGTCGTTTTCGCTGGACGCCTGGATGCGCAGAATCTGCTTGGCGTGGTTCCACTCGTAGAGCGCGCGGGCCTCGTCGACGCCCTCGTAGCACTGCAGGCGCACCAGTTCCGCGCCGGCGGTCTGCGCCACCGCCCTGGCCAGTTCGGTCTTGCCGACACCGGCCGGACCCTCGATGAGCAGCGGCTTGCCGAGCCGGTCGGCAAGGAATACCGACGTCGCGGTCGCCTTATCGGCCAGGTATCCGGTCGTGGCCAGCCGTTCGATCACATCGTCGACCGATGTGAAGATCGGCTCCTGCACTGCGCTTTCGGTAGCCACCTTGCGTCCTTCCCTCGAAAACCCACCCTTCACGCTACGGGAGGGTCCGAAGCCTGCGCTCAGCGGTTCTTACACTGCACGAAATCTAGACCGGACGGATCTGGCCGTCGCCCCAGACGATCCACTTGGTCGAGGTCAGTTCCGGCAGCGCCATCGGGCCGCGGGCGTGCAGCTTCTGGGTGGAGATGCCGATCTCGGCGCCGAAGCCGAACTGCTCACCGTCGGTGAAGGCGGTGGAGGCGTTGACCATGACGGCGGCGGCGTCCACGCGGCTGGTGAATTCCCGGGCCGCGGCCAGGTCGCCGGTGACGATGGCCTCGGTGTGGCCGGTGCCCCAGGTATTGATGTGCTCGACGGCCGCGTCCAGGTTCTCGACCACCTTGAGCGCGATGTCGAGGGTGAGGTATTCCTCGCCCCAGTCCTGATCGTTGGCGGGTACCAGGCCGGGCAGGTCGCCGTGCACGGTGACGCCGTGCCGTTCGAGGGCCTCGAGCAGCCGGGGCACGGCCGTGGTGGCGATCGCATCGTCGATGAGCACCGTCTCGGCCGCGTTGCACACGCTGGGACGGCGGGTCTTGGCATTGATGAGGATCTGCTCGGCCATCTCCAGATCGGCGGCCGCATGCACGTAGACGTGGCAGTTGCCGGTACCGGTCTCGATGGTCGGCACCTGCGCGTCGCGGACAACGGCGTTGATCAGCCCGGCGCCGCCGCGCGGAATCACCACATCGACCAGGCCGCGGGCCTGGATCAGGTGGGTCACGCTGGACCGGTCGTGGCTGGGCAGCAGCTGCACCGCATCGGCCGGGATGCCCTGTGCGACAAGCGCTTCCCGCAGCACCTCGACCAGCGCGGCATTGGACTGCGCGGCCGAGGAGGAACCGCGCAACAGTGCCGCATTACCGGATTTGAGCGCCAGCCCGAACGCATCGACGGTGACATTCGGCCGGGCCTCGTAGACCATGCCGACCACACCGAGCGGCACCCGGACCTGACGGATCTCCAGCCCGTTGAGCAGGGTCGACCCGCGCACGACCACGCCGATCGGATCGGGCAGCCCGGCGACCTGGCGCAATCCCGAGGCGATGCCGTCGATGCGGGCCTTGGTCAGCCGCAGCCGATCCAGCAGCGACTCCTCGGTGCCCGCCGCCTGTGCCGTCGCGATGTCCTCGGCATTGGCCGCGAGCACGGTATCGGCCGCCGCGAGCAACGCATCGGCGGCCGCGTGCAGCGCCTCGTTCTTCTGCGCCGTGGTCAGCTGTGCGAGCGCACGTGCGGCGACCCGAGCCTTGCGTGCCGCAGCGTGCACCGCTTCGCGGATATCCTGGCCGGTCGTCGTCCCTACCGTCATAGGTGACAGCCTACTGACCGGTGCGAAAGCGGTTCCAGCCACGGCGCGGACCGGCGGCCCGTGCACACTCGCCGCATGGAACTCATGCTGCTCTTGATCGTTCCAACGGTGGTCGTCGGGCTGGTCCTACTCATCGTGCAGTCCGGATCTCGCAGACCGAACCATCCCGCACCATCGATGACAGCGGGGTGGTATCCGGATCCGGCGAACCCCGGCGTCGTGCGTTGGTTCGACGGGCGGCAGTGGACGCCACATACGCAGCCGCGGACGCACTGACCATCGACACTGCCCCAACGCGTCCCCCAGACGCTGGCGGCGGTGCCGCCTGCTGGCTTGGCCGTCGGGGCGGTTGCGGACGATAAGAAAACTGTTAGGCGGCATCGGCATTGTTGTGGGGGACGCCGAGATCACCTCGGTGCGATGTGGATTCGGAGTTCCGGATGAACAAGACCGCCGCTGTTATCGGTGCGCTGGCGAGCGCCGCAGTACTCACGGCCTGCGGGCCGGACGATTCGCCGACGACCGGGGGTGGATCGTCGGTGCTCGCGACCTCGTCCGCAGCGGGAGCGCCGACGACCGTCGCGGGATCGCCGCGAGCCGAAACCTTCGCCGCGACAACAGTGCATCTCGAGGGCGCCGGGTACAAGATCGACGTGCCCCAGGTGAGTGGTGGAAAGGCTGATGCCAGAACCGAATTCAACGCGGCGATGCGGGCCGGGGCGCAGCAGTGGATCGACCGCATCACCGGTCCGGGCGATTCGGTCACCGGTGGCAGTGACAGCCAGGTCGTGCACATCGGCGCGCATGTGCTCAGCGGACATCTGGTCACCATCGTGTACGGCGCGGGTGCCGCACATCCGAACAGCTTCGACTCCGCGCATGTCACCAATGTCGACACCGGCACGGCGATCACCCTGTCCGATCTGTTCACCGATCTCCAGCAGGGCCTGAATGTGCTCTCGACCCAGGCGCAAACCCTGGTCGAGCAGAACCCGAGGGCGACCGGCTACAGCAAGAGCGAGCTCACCCCCGTGGCGGAGCACTTCCACACCTGGGTTGCCACGCCCGAAGGCATGAAGATCTATCTCGGTCAAATCGCCTCGCACGCCGCGGGAAATATCGATGTCACCGTGCCGTGGTCCGCGCTGGACGGCGTGCTGAAGCCGGGGATGCGCGCGGTGATCGGCAGCTGACGACCTCGGCACGGCTCGCGGTGGTAGCTTCTCGGGCACGCATGCGAGCCATACGGGGAGGCGAAATGAAGAAGACCGCTGCCGCTGTCCTGATCAGCGTCCTGTTCGCCGTGCTCACGGCCTGTGGGTCCAGCGATCGGGCCGACTCGTCGGCGGCACCGGCGTTCACCGCAACCTCGGTTCGGCTCGCGGGCCTCTGGTACTCCGTCGACCTGCCGCAGGTGGCGGGTGGCACCGACGATGCGCGGACCGATTTCAATGACGGCATGCGCGCCGAGGTCGATCCGTTCCTGCGGGCCGCGGCGGAGAAGCAGCAGGTGAAGGGGTTCAACAGCGAGGTCGCCCATATCGGTGGCCATGTGCTCAGCGGCGTGCTCGGCATCGAGGTCAGCGACGGCCATCTGCATCCGACCACCTTCAAGCGCACCCATGTGACGAATATCGACACCGGTAAGGCGCTGACCCTGCCCGATCTGTTCACCGATGTGCAAAAGGGCCTCGATGTGCTGTCGGCGCAGGCGGCAGTGCAGATTCCGAAGACACGGGTCGGCCCGAACTCCTACGACAAGGACCGCATCGAGCCGACGGTGGAGAACTTCAAGGACTGGCTGGCCATGCCCGACGGTCTGCGCGTCTACCTCGGGGAGATCGCATCGCATGCGCTCGGCTACATCGACATCACGATTCCATGGTCCGAACTCGACGCGACGCTGAAGCCGGGTCTGCGGGCAGTTGTCAGCAGTTGACGGTCCAACCCCGGGGCGGACCGAACCGACCGGTTAAGCTCGGCACTCATGCAGGAGAACGGTCGGCGCCGACGCAAGCTGGGCGTGATGGGTGGCACTTTCGACCCCATCCACCACGGCCACCTCGTCGCCGCCAGCGAGGTCGCGAACCGGTTCGAACTCGACGAAGTGATCTTCGTCCCAACCGGACAGCCGTGGCAGAAGGCCGATAAACAGGTCAGCCCGGCCGAGGATCGCTACCTGATGACCGTCATCGCGACCGCGTCGAACCCCCGATTCACGGTCAGCCGGGCCGATATCGACCGGGGCAAGGTCACCTACACCGTCGATACCCTGCGCGAGATGCGTGCCAAGCATCCCGACGCCGAGCTGTACTTCATCACCGGAGCTGACGCACTCGCCAACATCCTGACGTGGCAGGATTGGGCGGAGTTGTTCGAACTGGCGAAATTCGTCGGAGTGAGCCGACCGGGGTATGAGCTGAACACCGATCATCTCGAGGCGCATCTGCGTGATCTGCCGGTCGACGCGGTGACCATGATCGAGATCCCGGCGTTGGCGATCTCATCGAGTGAATGCCGTCGCCGCGCCGCCGAGAACCGGCCGGTGTGGTACCTCGTGCCCGACGGCGTCGTGCAGTACATATCGAAGCGGCACCTATACGTGCCGGTAGGAGTGGAAGGTAATTAAGGCGTGAGCGAGCGCAGCGAGCAAACCAAGGGCGGAGCCGCTGCTGCGGTCATGCCGGAACCGAGCGCCAGCGAGGTGGAGGCATGAGCGCATCTGTCGAGTCGGTGGAGATGGCGCAGGTCGCCGCGCGCGCGGCGGACGAGAAGCTGGCCTCCGACGTCGTGGTGCTCGACGTGTCCGAGCAGTTGGTGATCACCGACTGCTTCGTGATCGCCTCCGCGCCGAATGAGCGTCAGGTCAATGCCATCGTCGACAACGTCGAGGAGAAATTGCGCGAGGCGGGGCATAAGCCGGTCCGGCGCGAGGGCACCCGTGAGGGCCGCTGGGCGCTGCTGGACTACGTCGACGTCGTGGTGCACATCCAGCACAATGACGAGCGCAATTTCTATGCGCTGGAACGGCTCTGGAAGGACTGCCCGGCGGTGCCGGTGCCGGGGATCGCAGCCGGGAGTGAGGTTTTCAAGCACGCGGACGCGGATCACACCGCGGCGGTGAACAGCGAAACGGGGACGTCCGCGAGTGAGTAAGTATGCCGGGGTCCGCACGCTGATCCTGTTGCGGCACGGGCAGACCGAATGGAATGCCGCCGATCGAATGCAGGGTCAGATCGACACCGATCTCACCGAACTCGGCCGCCGCCAGGCGAAAGAGGCCGCACGCGAACTGGCTTCGCGCAATGCGATCGCCATCGTCTCCTCCGATCTGCGGCGCGCCTTCGATACCGCATCGGCGCTGGCCGATCACACCGATCTTCCCGTGGTCCCGGATGCGCGGCTGCGCGAAACCGATCTCGGCGACTGGGAGGGGCTGACCCACCTGGAGGTCGATGCCGACTATCCGGGAGCGCGGGTGGCCTGGCGGTTGGACGCGGCCTACACCCCGCCGAACGGCGAGAGCAAGCTCGAGGTCGGCGCGCGTTCGCTGCCCGTCGTTCGGGAATTATTCGCCGATCGGCAGGATTGGCCGGGCCGGACTATCATCCTGGTGGCGCACGGCGGGCTGATCGCCGCCCTCACGGCCGCGCTGCTCGACCTGCCGCCGCGGAACTGGCCTGCCCTCGGGGGGCTGGCCAACACCAGTTGGGTGCAGCTGAGCAGTCACGGTCCGAGCATTGATCAGCCCGGTTGGCGCCTGGATGTGTGGAACGCAGCGGCGAAGGTGGCCCCGGATGTCCTCTGAAGAACCGATCCGGCAGGTACCGGACGAACTGTTCCGTCGGGTTTCGGCGAAGCCCGAACGGGCGATCCCGGATGCGCTATTCGGACCTCCCCCGGTGAAGCAGGTCGAGCCGGACGTATCGGCCGAGTCGGCGACGTCGGAGTCCGAAGGTGATGAACCGGTTGCCGCCGAGTCCGGTGAAGACAACGACGAGCCCGCCGCGCCTGCGGCCGAGTCCGGTAACGGAGCCGAGCCAGCTGAACCAGCGAGCGAACCGCCCGAAGGTGTTGCGGCAGTATCCAATGCGACCGAGTCCGCGACTCCCACTGTCGGTGCTGCCGCATCGACCGCCGAGTCCGTGACCGATGCCGCGACGACTACCCCGGCGGACGAGTCTGTTTCCGCCACAGCGGATGCCACGGCTCCCGAAGTTGTTGGCGTCGGATCCGTACTAGCTCCGGCCGATTCCGATGGATCGGTTGTCGATGACGAGGTTTCGGCCGCCGCGGTGGCCTCGACCGATGAGCCGCAGCCGACGGATCGGCCGGTGCTGCTGGTGATCGCGGATTCACTATCCTACTTCGGCCCGAAGGGCGGCCTACCCGCGGACCATCCGAGGATCTGGCCCAATCTGGTTGGCGCCGAACTCGATTGGGATGTCGAGCTGGTCGGCCGGATCGGCTGGACCTGCCGCGACGCGTACTGGGCGCTGATCGGCGATCCCCGGGTGTGGGCCGCGGTGCCGCGCGCGGGTGCGGTGGTTTTCGCGGTCGGCGGGATGGATACGTTGCCCTCGCCGCTGCCGACCGCGCTGCGCGAGTTGATCCGGTATGTGCGACCGCCCGGGCTGCGCCGCGGCGTCCGCGCCACCTACAACTGGCTGCAGCCGAAACTGTCGAAACTCGGTCGCCCGGTGGCCTTGCCGCCGAAGGTCAGCGTGGACTACCTGGAGCAGTCGCGGGAGGCGCTGGCACAGCTGCGTCCCGATCTGCCCGTGGTCGCGGTGCTGCCGTCGGTGCACGACTGCGCCGCCTACGGACGCGTGCACAGCGGCCGCGAGCGTGCGGTGCAGGCACTGCGCGCCTGGTCGGCGCGGACCTCGGTGCCGCTGGTCGATCTCGCGGAGGCGGTGCGCGACAATATCTTCTCCGGCGAGGCGAATCCGGATGGCATCCACTGGGGCTGGGATGGGCATACAGCCGTCGCAAATTCGATGGTGAAGACCCTGCAGGAGGTTCGGTAGTTGGCCGTAGTGGTCGTCACCGATTCGTCCGCCAGCCTGCCCGTCGAACTCGTCGATGAGTTGGACATCGCCGTAGTACCGCTGCATGTTCTGGTCGGCGACCGCGCCATTCGCGAAGGCGTCGACGCCATTGATATCGATTACGGCTCCGATACCGTGACGACGTCGGCGGCCTCACCCGGTGAGCTGCGTGCGGTCTATGAGCAGGCACTCGCCCGCAGCAACGGGGACGGTGTTGTCGCGGTACATCTTTCGCGCCAGCTATCCGGCACCTGGGAGGCCGGTCACCAGGCGGTGCGCGATATGGATGCCGCCGACCGGGTCCGGCTGGTCGATTCGCTCGGCGCCGGCCTGGCCACCGGGTTGCCGGTGCTAGCAGCCGCCCGCCGCGCACATAGCGGCGCGGCATTGGCCGACGTCTATGACACCGCCGTCGGCGCGTCGAGCCGATCACGCACATTCGTTCTGGTGAACCGCACCGAACAATTGCGCCGCGGCGGCCGATTGAGCAGCGCCGCAGCCTTTTTCGGCAGCGAACTGGTGAGCAAACCGCTGCTACAAATCGTCGAGGGCCGACTGGAACTGCGCGAGAAGGTCCGCACCCGGTCCAAGGCCTACGCCAAACTCGTCGCGGCGGTGGTGGATGCGGCGGGTAAAGGCGGTGCGGCCGTCGCCGTCCAGCACCTCGGTGCCGAGGACGCCGCGAATACGGTCGCCGCTCAGCTGCGCGAGCTGGTTCCCGGCATCCATGAAATGATCGTCGCCGAATTCGGCCCCGCGCTCGGCGTGCACTTGGGTGTTGGTGCCGTCGGCGTGGTGGTCGTTCCCGGCGGCTTTGCCTGATTCGCCTTCCGAGAAGATGTGGCTACGGTCCAGCATGCGCTGGCGTGCCGCATCTTCCGGTCGAGTGGCCTGGTAGGCGTATTAATTTCTGGCTGATCGCAACCCCTTTGGTCGGCAGCGGAGGTGACTACCGTCGCGGCATGACCCGTTCCGCAACTCCGATCAATCCGCCGCTGACCGTCGAATCGCTCGAATGGGAGCATCCGGACGCGGTGGTCCGGCGCTGAACCGATCGCCGATGCCACGAACCACGATGTGCGGCGGGGCCGCGCGGCGGCCGCGCCCGACCCGACCGCGTCAGCGGGGTATCACGAAGTGCCGCAAGGGCTCTCGGCGATGTCGAGGCGGGTGGTCGACCTTCGATATCGAGGCGGTGCGCGACTGTGCTGATGCGGTGGGGAGCGGATGCCCGATCTGCGATAAGCACAGGGGCATCGGTGCGCTGGTCGGCCCGGTGATCTACGCGGATGACCTGGTACTGGTGACACACCGACCGCTCACCGAAGGTACGCCGGTACCCGGCTATCTCTTCGTGGAGACGCGGCGGCACGCGCCGACATTATCGACCCTGACCGATGCCGAGGCACGGGCGGTGGGCTGGGCCGCCCGCCGCGCCGCGCACGCGTTGAATGTCGAGCTGGCACCGGAATTCGTATGCTCCGCGATTACCGGGCGCAGCGTCGCGCACTTCCATCAGCACGTCTTCGCCCGGCCGCATGGCACCCCGGAGTCGGTGCCGTGGACCAATGCCGATGCGTGGCCGAACGCACCACACATCGATGCGAGCGCGCTCGGCGAACTCTGTGATCGCCTGGCGATCCACTTCGTCATCGAGCACTGACGATGCGGATCGGCCAGGCGCGGTCCGGAGCTCGGCCAGGTGGACGCGATCCGGCTGGCCTCACTCCGGACTCGGCCACAGGATGGTGCTGTGTCCGGCGATGAGTTCGGCTACGGGGGAGAGGAATTCGTCGATCGGCAGCGGTTCGAGGCGACGCCCGTCCCGAAGCCGCACCGCGATACGGTCATTGGCGACCTCCTTCGGACCGATGACAACCTGATACGGGACCAAACGGGCCTGGCGGATGCGCGCGCCGAGACTGCCGAGTTCGTGATCGGCGATCTCGGCGCGCAGCCCCAGCTCGAGACAGCGTCGGGCCAGCGCCTCGGCGTGCGGAACCTCGGCCGCCGAGACCGGCAGCAGCACCAGTTGGGTCGGGGCCAGCCAGGCCGGGAACGCACCGCCATGCTCCTCGATCAAGTGCGCGACGGCCCGCTCGACGCTGCCGATAATGCTGCGGTGCACCATGACCGGGCGATGTTTGGCACCGTCGGCACCGATGTAGTGCAGGTCGAACTGCTCCGGTTGGTGGAAGTCGACCTGCACGGTGGACAGGGTGAATTCGCGACCGGCACTGTCGGTGAACTGGATATCGATCTTGGGACCGTAGAACGCGGCCTCACCCTCGGCCGGTTCGTAGGGCAGACCGGAGCGCTCGAGGACGTCGGTGAGCATGGCGCAGGAACGCTGCCAAAGTTCCGGGGCCGCAACGTATTTCCCGCCAGGGCCGGGCAATGAGAGCCGGTAGCGGGTGGGGATGATGCCCAGCGCCGCATGGGCCCGCCGGATCAGCTCCAGTGCGCCCGCGACCTCATCGGCGACCTGGTCCACGGTGCAGAAAATGTGCGCGTCATTGAGCTGGATCGCGCGCACCCTGGTGAGTCCGCCGAGCACACCGGAGAGCTCGGAGCGATACATGCCACCCAATTCGGCCATGCGCAAAGGCAATTCGCGGTAGCTGTGCGAGCGGGCGCGGAACATCACCGCGTGATGCGGGCACAGGCTCGGCCGCAGCACCACCTGCTCGCCGCCCAGCTCCATGGGTGGGAACATGTCATCGCGGTAATGCGACCAGTGCCCGGATATTTCGTAGAGCTCCCGCTTGCCGAGCAGCGGTGAGTACACGTGCCGGTAGCCGGCCCGACGTTCCGCGCCGCGGATGTACTCCTCCAGGGTGTGGCGCACGGTTGCGCCGTCGGGCAGCCAATACGGCAGCCCGGACCCGATCAGTGGGTCGGTATCGAACAGGCCGAGTTCGCGGCCGAGTTTGCGATGGTCGTACATGGGGTCTCCTCGCGGACAGCGGGCGAGTGACCACAAGACGAAGCCCCGGGGCACTCGCCCCGGGGCTTCGATCAAGACAGCAATCAGCGCGCCGGGACAGTCTCCGGCGTCGTCGTCACAGCAGCGCGCTTCATGGTCGCCACCGTAGCAGATCCGTGGTGGCGTCGGCTCGCGGATTTTCCTGTGCGCAATGGTGTTCGCGTGACCGAGATCGGCTAGCCGACCTGCTCCGCGAGGAAGTTCTCCCAGGTGAGCTTGCCGACCGTCGCACCGTCGATGGTCAGATTCGCCTTGGCGCGGTACGCGCGTCCGACCTTGCCGGGTACCCGAACCGGCAGGAATATCCGGCGCTTGCCCTCGGCCTGCAGATAGCCCCGGATCAGCTCGGCCATCGAGTACACCGTCGGCCCGACCAGATCGGGCACCCGCCCCGCCGGTGCGCCGCGCGTCAGCTCCACGAGCCGGGCCGCTACCTCCCGCGAGTCGACCGGCTGCCAATCGATACCGCCGGGAGCCGGGACGATCGGGCTCTTCGCCATGGCCCGCGCGGTCTTCAGCGCGAGGTCGTGGAACTGGGCCGCACGCAGAATGGTGAACGGCACACCCGATTCGACAATGGCCTGTTCGGCGGCGAATTTGGCCTTGAAGTAGCCGATCGGCAGCTTATCGGCACCGATCACGCCGATGTAGACAAGGTGTCGCACCCCGGCCTTTGCCGCGGCGTCGACCAGGTGCTGGGTCGCCACGTCATCGTCCTTGGGGCCGCCCGCCAGGTGCAGGATTACCTCCGCACCGTCGACCGCCGCCTCGACGCCTGTGCCCTGCACCAGGTCACCGGTCACGTATTCGATGCCGTCGGTCGATTCGTGGGCATTGCGGCTGAGCATCCGAATCTTGAAACCGGCATCGACCAGCAGTGGGGTGACGTGGCGGCCCAGTGTGCCGGTGCCGCCGGTCAACAGGATGGTCGTCATGGTTCCTCCAAGCTCGGTGGGCCGATGTGCGCGGCCCCGTCGATAGGTCTTCGTAGGTATGACGGCGCCCAAGGGCATGGTGTGACAAGACCGGAGAACACGCAGGTACCGGACGGTGTGCGTGAACGAAGTGTCCGTGCCTACCTCTACGATTCCCCGGGTGACCGGATACGACGACCTCGATGCCTTCGAGCACCTCGACACCTCGACGCTGCCGCCGCGCCAGCAGCGGATTCTCGCCACGATTCGGGACTGGGTGCTGCGCTATGGGTACGCGCCGAACACCCGGGAAATCGGCGACGCCGTCGGGCTGCGCTCCTCGTCGTCGGTCTCCAAACATCTGAAGTCCTTGGAGGACAGGGGATTCCTGCGACGCAGCGAGACCATGTCGCGGCCGATCGACGTGCGCATGTTCCTGCAGGCATCGGCGCCGCGGGAGCAGAGCGAGGATTCGGTGACGGTGCCGGTTGTCGGCGATATCGCGGCGGGCACGCCCATCCTCGCCGAGGAGCACACCGACGATTCGATGACATTGCCGCGCGAACTCGTCGGGCGCGGAACGGTTTTCGGCCTGCGCGTGCGCGGCGATTCGATGATCGACGCGGCGATCTGTGACGGCGATCTGGTGGTGATCCGCAAACAGCACGAGGCACATTCGGGTGACATCGTCGCCGCGATGATCGATGGTGAGGCGACGGTCAAGGTGTACCGCCGACGCAATGGGCACGTCTATCTGGAGCCGCGCAATCCGGCCTATGACGTCATCGACGGTGATGAGGCCGTGGTGCTGGGGAAGGTGGTCTCGGTGATGCGCCGGGTGTGAGCTCGGCGACGCGGTGGCGGTTGCCGGAAAATCCGTTGTTCGAGCTAACGACCGGCTGTAGCGTCGCTTCGGTTTGTCCACCGATCAACCGAAGGAGTCGATGCCATATGAAAGCCGTCACCGAACGCGACATCAGGTCGTCGTTCATCAACTGTTCCAAGACGACCGCCAAGAAGTTGCCCATGCCCAGGGAGCTGGACACGCAGCCGTGGGATGACCTGGACTTCCTCGGCTGGAGCGATCCGTCGCTGCCCGGCCGCGGCTATCTCGTTGTGCCGCGCGACGATCGCCTCATCGGGGTCGCGCTGCGTTACGAGACGGGCGGATCCGGCCGGACCCAGATGTGCGCGATCTGTCTGACCACGCACACCGGCCATGGCGTTTCGCTGATGACCGCGCACAAGGCGGGCGAATCCGGGCGTCGAGGCAATTCGATCGGTACCTATATGTGCACCGATCTTGCCTGCTCGCTCTACGCGCGCGGTAAGCGAACGCCCGCGCTCGGCAACCGGTACCGGGAGGATCTCATTACCGAGGAGACGAAGATCGAGCGGGTCCGTGACAATCTGACCGCCTTCGTCACCAGGCTCTTCAGCTAGTCCGCCGCATCCGGCTGCAGCAACGAAACGGAGGTAGATGCCATGCGCCGACACTCAACAACCCGGGCACCGTCGCACCCCGAGTTCCGCGACGCCGCACCAGAACTCGGGGTGCCCAGCATTCCGCTCCGGTTGAGATGGCCCGGATATCGGCCGGACCACCTCATCCGGAGCGGAATCCCCGCCCTATAGGCCGGACCCGGCCGCGACGGCCACCTCGGGGCGCCGGCGGTACGCGAAGCCCAGCAGCACCTCACTGGCCTGGCTGTGCGCGTGTCCGATGGCCACGCTGTGGTCGCTTACCGAGGCCCGTCCGGCGATGGTGCGGTCGTCCAGGGTGAGCCGATCCCCGCAGCGCCGATTAGGTCAGACCAGTCGGTATTATCTGGCTAACTGTCAGCAGCGTTCCAGTTCGCGAGGGGACCGGCGATGGCGACGAGGCAGGTGTGACCCGGCTGCCGCATTACGCGGCGATGCTGGCGATGGCAGGCGCCCTTCCCGGCGACGATGACCGATGGGCCTATGAGGTCAAGTTCGACGGCATCCGCGCCATCGGCTATATCGACGACAACCTGAGGTTGGTCTCACGCAACGATAAGGACATCACTGCAGCCTGGCCCGAACTCGTGGACCTCGCACCGGGAAGTCCGAGATTCGTCGTCGACGGCGAGATCGTCACCTTCACCGCCGACGGCCGGACCTCCTTCGAGGCGCTGCAGCCACGGATGCATCAGCGCAATCCGGCCACCATCAGCGCATTGCGGCGCACGATCCCCGCGACCTATCTGATCTTCGACCTGCTCCACATCGGCGACCGCTCGCTGATCGATCTGCCCTACCAGCAGCGCCGCCAGCTACTCGAACAACTCGGCCTGCGCGGCCCACACTGGCAGGTGCCGCCGCGCTTGGACGGCGTCGGCGCCGACATCCTCGCCGAATCGAAACGCCTCGGGCTCGAAGGCATTCTGTGCAAGCGCCGAGACAGCCCCTACCTCCCCGGTCGGCGCAGCCCGCTGTGGACCAAGGTCAAGAACGTCCGCGACCAGGAGGTCGTCATCGTCGGATGGCGCCCCGGAACCGGCAGGCGCGCAGGCAGCATCGGCTCACTCCTGATGGCGGTCAACGACAACACCGGAAATCTCGTCTACATCGGCAATGTCGGCACCGGCTTCACCCAAGCAACCCTCACCGACCTACAGTCGAAACTCCAACTGCTACAACGCAATACCCCCACAGTCGCAACCGACATCAAGGACGCGATCTGGGTCACCCCCGAACTCGTCGGCGAAGTGACTTTCACCGAATGGACCGGCGACGGCCGCCTCCGCCACCCCTCTTGGCGCGGGCTGCGACCGGACAAATCGCCGAACGAAGTCAAAGCGCCATTCGATTAGAGGGACGTGACCGCGACGTCATCGGTCTTGCCGACAGTGCCGAGCCGCACCGATCCCAGCTGTGCAGGGCGCCCAGCCGACAGCGTCCATCTCGCGCGAAGCTCCGCGGCCCAACACATCCTCCTGAAATGTCACAATCCGCGCCCGGCTCCCACGGCGCGACCGGAACAGTCCGCTGGAAGGGGGCCGCGTCGAGGAGAATCCGAGTCGTGCGAACTCTTTACGTGATCGTCCATCCGGAGTCGACACATCACGTCGACGGACTGGTGGGCGGGTGGTACGACTCTCCGCTCACCCCTGCAGGTTTGCGTGCTGCGGCGGCCGTCGCCGAGGTACTGCGGGCAAGGATTCCCGAGCAGGCCGACGTGGAGTTGTTCTCCTCGGATCTGCGGCGGGCCGCGCAGGCCGCGACCGTCATCGGCGAGCGGTTGTGTGTGCGGCCGGTCCTCGATCCGAGACTGCGTGAGAAGTCCTACGGCGAGGCCGAAGGCAAGCCACAGGAATGGCTGAACCAGCGGTTCGTGCCTCCACCTGCGGTCGGCGAGCGGATGCGACACGACGAAGGTGTGCGTGGATCGGAGACCATTGCGGCATTCGCACGGCGCGTTTATACGGCAATGGACGTGATCGTGCGCCGCGACTGTCGACACCAGGTCATCGTGACGCACGGCGGCGCAATAACATTCGCCGTCGCGTCGTGGACCGGGCTGCCGATCGAATCACTCGGCTACGCCCGGTTTCATGCCGCCGCCGGGAGTATCACGGAACTTCGGGAGGATGACTACTTTCGCAACCGTCAGGTTGTCAGCCTGGGGGACGTCCGCCATCTCGTCTGAGGAATGATGTTGCGCGCCGGTACCGGCCGATGTGCGTAACGCCGCGAACCGCTGCTCGATCCGGCCGGTGCGGAAGTGATGACGCCTTGCCTGTTGCCGATCGAAATCCGTGTCTCGGCAGCCGAGTTGTCCACAGGTCGGGAGTTATCAACAGACTTTTTATTTCGCCTGTTCAGCGCTGATTCCCGGTGCTGATCCGGGACTAGCGTCGCCGCCATGTCACGACAACATGAGCGCGAGCGGATTCGGCGGCGACTGAGCGGGTTGACCGAGCGTGTCGGCGCCAGCCGAACGATCAGGGGCGGGGGTGCGGTCGATTCCGGGGGCGCCGAGTGTGCGAATCCGCCCGGATCGGGACAGCGGTTGGGAGCTGAAAATCGTTGTGCGAAACCGACGGTGGGTTCAGTGCGCTCGGCGAAGGCTGGGCGGTGGGATGACGAAAAGTTGCCCTCGTATGACCCCGAAGATGCCCGGACCGGGGACGACGGGGATGTGGTCGATGAGGACGACTGGGTAGACGGGGTCGACGAGGTGCGTACCCCCGGCTGGCTGGATGAACCGAAGGGTCGTTCCGTGTGGCGCGATCGGCTTGTGCCGGAACGATTTCGAGGAACGCGACTGGACCCGGGATGGCGGGGACTGGTGACGCTGGCCATGGTCGGGCTGGCAGCGGTGGTCATCGCGTCGGTTGTCGTGTTGCGTGAGCGACCGGTGGCGGAGGCGGTGCCGCCACTGTCCGCGGCGCGAACCAGCACCGCCACGGCATCCGCAGGACTGTCGAGTGCCAGTATGGTCGCCATATCGCCCGCTGCATCGGTAACTGCCACTCCCGCAGCGGAATTGGTCGTCAGCGTGGTCGGCCTCGTACACCGGGGCGGCCTCGTGCGCTTACCTGCGGGTTCGCGAGTCGCCGATGCACTCACCGCCGCGGGCGGTGCGAAGGACGGCGCCGACCTGAACGGTCTCAACCTGGCCCAGCGCCTCCAGGACGGTGACCAGGTCCTCGTCGGTCCAGAGGGACCGAATGCGGCCCCGCCGCGGCCCGGCAGCGCAACGATCGGCGCGGGTGGGCGAGCGCCGAGCGGTTCGGCATCGAATTCCGCCGCACCACGCGTATCGACCAAAGTCGATCTCAATACCGCGACCGAAGCCGAGCTCGATGCCCTGCCCGGCATCGGCCCCGTCACCGCCCACGCAATCATTGCTTGGCGCAACGCAAATGGACGATTCACCGATATCGCCCAGCTCGGTGATGTCGATGGCATCGGCCCGGCCCGGCTCGCCCGCCTCCGCGATCTGGTGACGATATGACCGCGCCCAGAGGTGCATCGAATCAGCGCAGTCGCAGCAACCGACCGGCTGGGCGGGATGCCGGTCGGCGGGTAATGACGCAGGATGATCGGCGCCCGGGTGCGGAGGTCGATTCCGCGACGGAGGAAGCGGTACCGACGCTCGATGCGCGGTTGCTGCCCGCGGCGTTGTGTTGTTGGGGAGCAACGGTTGTCGCGCTGACAGCGGGGTGGGTGGCAGGTCTGGTACTGGCGTCGGCACTGGTATTGCTCGCGATCGGGCTCTGGGTGGTGTTCTTGCGCGCGCTGGCGCATCCCAGTGAGCGGTGGCGGGTCGTGGCCATTGCTGCACTTGCCGCGATGCTGCTCGGTGCCGGGTTCGCGGCGGCGGGGTCATGGCGTGCGCACCGGGTGGCGACGCATCCATTGCGGCACACCGCGGCCTCGGTGCGGGTTGTCGCCGTACCTACCGATGATCCGAAACCGGTGCGGTCCAGTGCATTCGGTGGTGAGCGGCAGTGGACGGTCCGGGCGCGACTGCGGGAGTACCGGCAAGGCGAGTCGACGGTACGGGCCGGTGGTGCAGTGGTGATCCTCGCCTCCGGCGCGGAGTGGGGCGAGCTGCTGCCCGGTCGGGCAGTGGAGTTCCGCGCCGGACCGGAACCGCCGTGGCACCGCGATCTCACCGTCGCCACCCTGCGAGCCCAGGGACCGCCGGTCGCAGTCGGCGCGCTGCCGTGGTGGCAGCGGGTGGCCGCAGCTGTACGCGCCGACCTCGCGTCGGCGGCGCGGGTATTGCCCGAACGTCAGTCCGGATTGCTGCCCGCGCTGGTCGTCGGGGATACCTCCGCGCTGTCCGACGAGGTCCGCGAGAACTTCGAAATCGCGGGGCTGGAACACCTTTGCGTGGTCAGCGGTGCGAATTTCACAATTCTGCTCGCGGCGGTGCTCGGTGCGATGCGGCTGCTCACCTTCGGCCCGCGTATTGCAGCCGTGGTCGCGGCGGCGGCACTGGTGATGTTCATTGTCATCGCGCGCCCGGATCCCAGCGTGCTGCGGGCGGGCGCGATGGGTGCGATCACCTTGCTCGCGTTGCTAACCGGACGCCGCAAGCAAGCATTGCCCGCACTCTGTGCGGCCGTCATCGGCCTGCTCGCAGTGTGGCCGGAATTGGCGGTGCAAGCCGGATTCGGACTGTCGGTACTCGCGACCGCCGGATTGATCCTGTTGGCGCCGAGTTGGGCGGATTGGTTGCGCGCTCGCGGCTGGTGGCGGGTCCCGGCCGAAATCGTCGCGGTATCGGCCGCCGCCTTCGTGGTGACAACACCGCTCGTGATCGCGCTCACGGGACGGCTCAGCCTGGTCGCGATTCTCGCCAATATCCTTGTCGAACCGGTGATCGCGCCCGTCACGGTGCTCGGCGCGATCGGCACCGCGCTCGCCGCAATCTGGCTACCGCTGGCCGAACTGGTGTTGCGCTGCGCCGCACCGCCGCTGTGGTGGTTGCTGTTCGTCGCCGAACATGCGGCGAATGTCCCAGGTGCGGAGATTTCGGTACCCGATGGCTCGACCGGCGGGCTGATGGCCTGCGCGGCGGTCGTTCTCGTGCTGCTGGCATTGCGATCCGCGCTGCTTCGGCGCTTGGCCGCCACCGTACTGCTCGGTGTCGCCGCGGTCCTGATTCCATTCCGGTTCTGGCATCCGGGCTGGCCACCCGGGGGCTGGGTGCTGGCCGTGTGTGATGTCGGGCAGGGCGACGGACTCGCATTGTCCGTCGGTGACCACACCGCGGTGGTCATCGATGTCGGCCCTGATCCGCGCACCATCCGCCGTTGTCTGGATCGCTTGCGCGTCAACCGGATAGCGCTGCTCGTCCTGACCCATCCGCACGCCGACCATATCGACGGTCTCGCCGGTGCCGTACAAGGTCGCACGGTCGATGCTCTGGCGGTCGGCCCCGGCGAACTCCCGGAAGCGACGATTTCCGGACGCACCGCATCCAAACCTACCGATGCCGGAAATCTTCCGATATCGAATGTGCGCGGATCCGAGCTGGATTCGAGTAAGGCGACCCGCGAACCACCTGCCGCACGGGATCGGCGCACGGAGATCAGCGGGCCGGGTCGAGTTGCCAGCATCGTGGCGCAGGCACACATTTCGGTGCTCGAGCTCACCTCCGGACACGTATTACGTTTCGGCACTGTCGAATTGGAAGTACTCGCACCTGCCCAACTCGAGCGCCACCCGACCGACGCTCCCAGCACCGATGATGCCAACGACCGCTCGATCGTCATCGCCGCCGCCACACCCGCGGGCCGGATCCTGCTCACCGGCGATATCGAAGCCTCGGCACAACAGCGACTGCTGCGCTCCGGTGCCGCTGTCCAGGCCGATATCCTGAAGGTCCCACACCACGGATCCAGAACCACCACAAGGGAATTCCTCGCTGCTGTGCGGCCTCGTCTCGCACTGGTGAGCGTCGGCGCCCACAACACCTTCGGCCACCCGAATCCCGGCGTACTGGCCGAACTCGCCGAAATCGGCACCCGCGTGATCCGCACCGACCAAAGCGGCGACACGGTGATCGTCGCCTCCGGTCCGAACCTTCGCACCCTGACCTCACGATCGACCAAATCTTGATAGGAGGCGCCCACCGATCCGCGCGGCCCAAAGTCACGGCCGGACACCCCAGCCGGAGTGGAGTGCGCCATCGCGTATCAGTCAGAGCAGTTGGACCCGACATTCTCTGCACCACGCAATCGGACTCGCCCCTGCGGATCCGCACCGAGCCGTAACGATCGAGACAAGGCAGCGGGAGGTCACCCAGACAGCACTTTCGGTTTGACGTTGAGCATCGGCCAGCGAATGCAGACATCTCCGAACCCCGCCGAGACAGATTGCTGCCCTACCCACTCCGGCTGCTCGCCGAGCGTAGTCATACCGCGGTCGAATACGCCTTGGTTCAACCATTCGACTACCTTCGACCGCGCCCTGGACCCAGGGGCGGGTGGTAGGGCAGGAGCTATATGGACGCTAGCTGTTCGAGGTGCGGGTGGTCTGAGCTGCGACGATCGGCTGAGCTTTAATGTTGGGGCGTGGAGTTCTGTGAAGGGTGGGATAGCTTCGCTGCTTTGGTCGATGGTTGCTGGGTCGAGCGCAGACCGCGCCGACCAGAGGTTGCGGATCAACTGCGGCGCGAAACTCGGCTGATGCCCTGGCTGGCACCGCTGCTGCCGCTTCAGGTGCCGATCCCCTGGGTGGTGCGGGAAACGCCGCTGGTCGTGCGTCATGCGCTCGTGCCTGGTCAGGCGGTCGTGTCGCCGGATGTCGAACACGGTCTCGCGATCGGAAATTTTCTCCGTGCACTTCACGACAGTCCCGCGACCGTAGCGGTCCGACATGGGTTGCCGCCGTCGGCGGAAACCAGGCGCAGCCGGGTCGCGACGATCAGCCGTTTTCGGGCCGATGTGGTGCCGTTGATTCCAGTCCTGCAACGGGGTTCGGCGCTGGCGATCCTCGATGCCGTACGGGAATTCCCAGCAGATGCGGTCGTCCATGGTGATCTTGGACCTGAGCATGTGTTGGTAGACGAAGGTCGTGTTTCCGGCGTGATCGACTTCGGCGACGTCCATCTCGGCGATGCCGCGAACGACCTGGCCTGGCCACTGCATGGTGCACCGGCAGACTTTGCAAACGCGGTCGCCGCCGCATATGGCGTCACCGACGACATCCGTCGGCGTGCACTTGTTTGGCATCAACTCGGACCGTGGCATGAAGTGACGCACGGCTTGGATATCGGTGACCCTGCCGTTCTGCAGAGCGGTTTGACGGGTCTGCTCGAAAGGTTGAAATGTACCGCTGGATGAGGGTGGTCAACGCGCCGCGACTGCCGTGCACCACGCCGTCGACTACCGGGACATCGCCGATGTCCGGAGTGCAGGCACGAGTTGGCTGGTAGAGGGGGCCCGCTGTGCGGCGCGGCGGTTGTGTCGGTCCGAGTACGTAGGATGCTCCCGTGAGCGAACGGACTGCGGCGGTGCACCTGGTGCTCGGTGATGAAGAGCTGCTGGTCGAGCGGGCCATCGCGGGAATTACCGCGCAGGTGCGGGAGGGTGCGCCGGATCCCGATGCGGTGCCCGTCGATCGGCTGCGGGCGGGTGACGCCAGTACCGCGGAACTGGCGGAGCTATTGAGTCCTTCGCTGTTTGCCGAGGATCGGGTGATCGTGCTCGAGTCGGCGGCGGATGCGGGCAAGGATGCGGTCGCGGTGATCACCGATGCCGCCGGGGATCCGCCCGAGGGCGTGGTGCTGGTGGTGCTGCACTCCGGGGGCGGCCGAGCCAAGGCATTGGCGCCAGCGCTGCAGAAGATGGGTGCACAGGTGCACGATTGCGCCAAGTTGACCAAGGCGTCCGAACGGGTGGAGTTCGTGCGCGGCGAATTCCGGAATGCCGGGGTGCGGGTCTCGGGTGAGGTCGTACAGGTGATGTTGGAGGCGGTCGGCTCGGATCTGCGGGAATTGTCCGCGGCCTGTTCGCAATTGGCCTCCGATACCGGTGGCAAGGTCGATATCGCCGCGGTGCGCCGCTACTACTCCGGCAAGGCCGAGATCTCCGGTTTCGATGTCGCCGAACTCGCGGTGGCAGGCGATCGGCCCGGTGCCATGGAGGCATTGCGCTGGGCCAACGATCGCGGCGTGCCACATGTCCTGCTCGCCGACGCACTCGCCGACTCGGTCCACACCATCGCCCGTGTCGGTTCCGCGGGCCGCGGCGATCCGTTCAAGCTGGCCCAGCAATTGGGTATGCCGCCCTGGAAGGTGAAGAAGGCGCAGGCTCAAGCGCGGGGTTGGAACCAGGCCAGCATCGGCAGGGCCCTACAGGTCGTCGCCACGCTGAATGCCGATGTCAAAGGCGGTGCCGCCGACGCCGATTACGCCTTGGAACACGCACTCACCCAGATCCTGGACCTGCACTCCGCAAGTTGATGTGATTCCCCGACAACAAATTGCCCAGCGGATTGCCGCCGAGACCAGGCTGACAGCGATACGCGCCGGGGTAGCCGGAATCCGGGATTACCGCTCAGTCGACGCCAACTTCTCGTTGACCCACTTATTGATGCTCACCCCGTGCTCGGCCGCCTCCATAGCCAGTCGTCGATGCAGCGCCGGAGAAATCCGCAACGCGAAGTGCCCGCTGAACTTCCGATTCGGTGGCCGACACGCTGATGCGGTGGGTGTGAGTCGGGCTCGCACCCACCGCATGATGTGAAACTCAGTCGCGGCCTTCGACTTTCAGGTCGCCGAAGGTCACTCCGCGGGTCATCGGACGGGCCAGCATGTCGTGCGGGAAGCCCAGCTCGATCGCGCTGGCCGCTTGCAGTTGATCCAACTGCGCCGCATCGAATTCGACCTCGAGCGCACCGAGGTTGTCCTCCAACTGTGCCGCGGTGCGCGCGCCGATGATCGGCGCCGTGACGCCCGGGTTCTGCAGGGTCCAGGCGAGTGCTACCTGCGACGGCGTCTTACCCAGTTGTGCTGCAACATCTTTCACTACATCGGCAATGGCGAGCCCGCGTTCGGTGAGCGAGCCATTGGCGGCGGCCACATTCTTGCGGGTACCCTCGGGCGAGCCCGCTGCGTCGTGATCAAGATCGGCGTGGCTGTACTTGCCGGTGAGCACGCCGCTGGCCAGCGGCGACCACGGCACCACGCCGAGTCCGAGTTCGCGCGCCATCGGAATGAGTTCGCGTTCAACGGTCCGCTCGATCAGGCTGTATTCGATCTGCAGCGCGATCAGCGGCGACCAGCCGCGCAGATCGGCGATGGTCTGCATGCGCGCGATCTGCCAGGCCGGTGCGTCGGAGATGCCGACGTAGAGCACCTTGCCCGCGCGGACCAGATCGTCCATGGCACGCAGGATCTCCTCGACCGGGGTCAGGAAGTCCCAAGCGTGCAGATACAGCAGATCGATGTAGTCGGTGTTCAGCCTGCGCAGGCTGGCCTCCACCGAGCCGACCATGCTCTTGCGGTGGTTACCGCCGGAGTTGGGATCGCCTGGCCGCCGCAGCATCGTGTATTTCGTTGCCAGCACCAGACTTTCGCGATTGTCGGCGCTGAATTCACCGAGCAGTTGCTCGGAGGTGCCGTTGGTGTACTGGCTCGCGGTGTCGATGAAATTGCCGCCACGCTCGACGTAGGTGTCGAAGATCTTGCGGGCCTCGTCCCTATCGGCGCCCCAACCCCAATCGGCGCCGAATGTCATGGTCCCCAAGGAAAGCGGAGACACCCGAAGACCCGAACGGCCGAGTAGCCGGTAGGTATCGAGGGTGCGTGCTCCGGACATGCCGTGCTCCTGTCATTCGTACTTCGTTTCCGATGCGATCAAGTCTGGAGCGGTACAACACCATGGGTAAGGGAAGGTTCATCCTGGGAAAGCCAGTCCCACCCAGCCGTAAGATCGAGGGCGATGACCAGCACCGTGAAGGCGACACAACGGGGCGAGCACAGGCCTGATGGCAATGGCTCGCGTGACCATGCCGGGTCGGGGAGCGCCGAGAACTGGGCACAGGCGCTCGCGGACTTTCTGCGCGCCCGGCGCGAGCGACTGAATCCGGGCGATCTCGGTCTGCCCGCACGCAAACACGCGCGGCGCACCCCAGGTTTGCGCCGCGAGGAGGTCGCCGAACTGGCGGGGGTGAGCACCGACTACATAGTCCGGTTGGAACAGGGGCGTGGCCTGCGCCCGTCCGCGGATGTCCTGGAGGCGCTCACCCGGGCCCTGCGCCTGGACACCGACGAGCGCGCCTATCTGTTCGATCTGGCCCAGCAGCGGCAGCCGAATGCCGGGAAACCGAGCACCGTCCCCGCGCCCGCACTGGCGATGCTGGTGCGCGATCTGTCGCCGCTGCCCGCGATGCTGGTCAATCACCGCTACGACATCCTGGCGTGGAATCCGGAGATGGCCAGCCTGATCGTCGACTTCGGCGCCCTGCCACCCTGGCAGCGCAACACCATGTGGCTATGCCTGATGGATCCCGCGCTGCGCGATTTCTATGGTGAGCGCGATCGCGTCATTCGCGAGGGCATCGCCGACTTGCGTGCCGCATGGGCGGCCCACCCCGACGATCAGGAATTGGCCGATCTGGTCGCGGAGTTCACCGCCCGCAGCGAGGAGTTCGCGCAGGCCTGGGCCAGGCACGACGTCAAGGTCCATGGCCGCGGGCAGAAGCCACTGCGGCACCCTCGGGTCGGTCCGCTGGTCGTCAATTATGAAGTGCTCATGCCGCTGCAGGATCCGGACCAGCGCATCATCATCTACCGCGCGGCCGATGCAGACTCCCAGGACGCGCTGGATCGCTTATGCGCCGACCTGGAGTGAGCACGCACCCCGGTCAGAAGATCCGCACCCGCTCGGTGCGGGTGCGGATGCGCGGGGGATTATTCGACCGAGCTGAGAACTAGCTCGATATCCTCTTCCGGCTCCTCATAGCGGCCCTCCCACTCCTCGTAGACCGGAATCTCCTCGTCCCGGGTGACGATCCACTCCAGCGAGTAGCCGCCTTCCTCGTCAGGGACCATGACGTTCTCGATCTTCAGTCCGATGCCTAGGACCTCGGCGGCACGAATGACATCCGGGAGGTCTTCGGAGCGAACCGGCGTCTGATTGGCGTACACGGTAACCATGCGCCGAATCGTAGCGGGAACCTCCGACATGTGGCTGCCCGATCAGAATCCGGCTCGAGGAGTGGGATGCGGCAATGGCCCGGTGCGGTCGCCGCCCGGCGTTTCTCTACCGATTTGCCAGGGCAGTCTCGATGACATGGCACCTATCGGGGTCGTTCCGCTCAACGCCCATAGAGCAGCCTTGCCGCCGGAGCTGAAGTTTGCTGGATAGTTGCGATAAAAGTGCTCATCGGTACGTTTCGCGCCTGACCCGCCGCATCGGCAGCTCGAGAAAGTGATCTTCGCAATAGTCGATCGCGGACGACAAAAGCCGCCGTGGTCATCGAGGCCACGGCGGCTGCGTCAGCGTATGAGGTGGTACCGCTGCGGTACCGATGTGATCAGAGCTTGTTCAGCGCCAGCGCGAGGGCCGACTTCTTGTTGGCGGCCTGGTTGGCGTGGATGACGCCCTTCGAGGCGGCCTTGTCCAGCTTGCGGCTGGCGGAGACCAGCTGCTCGGCGGCCTTTTCCTTATCGCCGGCGGCAGCGGCCTCCCGGAAGCTGCGGATCGCGGTGCGCAGCCCGGACTTGACCGACTGGTTGCGCTTGCGCGCCGCCTCGTTGGTGCGGATCCGCTTCATCTGGGACTTGATGTTGGCCACGCCTGTTTCCTCGTGTTCCTGTCGCTGAGTGGACTGTGCTGAAAAGTTCGCGAGCGCGCGTTGGTAACCGGACTGATCAGGTAACGCGACGCCGAAGATCGAGGTTACCAGCCGTCGCGTCGCACACGAAATCACCACCACCCGACATGCGAAATCGCCACCGCGCGAACGGTTCGATCGGCAACATTACCGACCGTAGTAATTGGGCGGAAACCAGGAGTGATGCAAGAAATTTACCTGCGTCTCACACTGCATTGATGCTGCGTGTAGCACGATTTTTGCATGACTCCCGTGTCGTCGCCACGTTCGGCTCGATCTCTGGCACCGCCGCGTGCCCGGTCGAACGGGCATGCGAACGGCAACGGTCGAGCAACCACTTCGGGACTGTTCGAGGGCTACGGCCCCGGTCGGTACGCCGATGCCTTCGACGAGATGTTCGACGGCCAGGGCCGAGTGCGCCAGCCGTACCGGGGCATCTTCTCGGCGCTGGCGCCCATCGATGTGGCCGATCTCGCGGCTCGCTCCGATGCGCTCGACCGCGCCTTCATCGATCAGGGCATTACCTTCTCGCTGTCCGGACAGGAGCGGCCCTTCCCGCTCGATCTGGTGCCCCGGGTGATCGCAGCCGCCGAATGGGCCAAGCTGGAGCGCGGGATCAAGCAGCGGGTGACCGCGCTGGAACTGTTCCTCGCCGATGTCTACGGCGAGCAGAACATCCTGCGCGACGAGGTCATCCCGAAGCGGCTGGTGACCTCGTGCCAGCACTTCCACCGCGAGGCCGCCGGACTGGTGCCGCCCAACGGGGTGCGCATCCATGTGGCGGGCATCGACCTGATCCGCGACGAACGCGGCGATTTCCGGGTGCTGGAGGACAATCTGCGCTCGCCGTCCGGGGTCTCCTATGTCATGGAGAACCGGCGCACCATGGCCCGGGTCTTCCCGGATCTGTTCTCCTCGCACCGGGTCCGCGCGGTCGGGGACTATCCGACCCATCTGCTGGCCGCGCTGCGCGCCTCGGCCGCGCCGAACGAGGCCGATCCGACGGTCGTGGTGCTGACCCCGGGCGTCTACAACTCGGCCTACTTCGAACATTCGCTGCTGGCCAGGCAGATGGGGGTGGAATTGGTCGAGGGACGCGACCTGTTCTGCCGCGACAATGTCGTCTATATGCGGACCACGGCGGGGGAGCGCCAGGTCGACGTGATCTACCGGCGCATTGACGACACCTTCCTGGACCCGATGCACTTCCGGCCCGATTCGGTGCTCGGCGTCGCCGGGCTGGTGAATGCCGCGCGCGCGGGCAATGTGGTCATCTCCAGCGCAATTGGCAATGGCGTCGGCGATGACAAGCTGACCTACGCGTATGTGCCGACGATCATCGAGTACTACCTCGGCGAGAAGCCGGTGCTGCCCAATGTCGACACCTATCGGTGCTGGCTCGACGAGGAGCGCGAAGAGGTGCTCGATCGCCTCGATGAACTGGTGATCAAACCCGTCGAGGGCTCCGGCGGCTACGGCATCGTCATCGGACCGGTTGCCTCGCCACGGGAGTTGGAGGCAACTCGGCGCAAGATCAAGTCGGATCCGCGGGGCTGGATCGCGCAGCCGGTGGTGCAGCTGTCCACGGTGCCGACCAAGATCGGAAGTGCGCTGGTTCCACGCCATGTCGACCTGCGGCCGTTCGCGGTCAACGACGGTGATGACATCTGGGTGCTGCCGGGCGGTCTGACCCGGGTGGCATTGCCGGAGGGCTCGCTGGTGGTCAATTCCAGTCAGGGCGGCGGTAGTAAGGACACCTGGGTGCTGGCCGGGCGGACCTCACCCGACGACCGTGAGCTCGCTGGCGAGGAGCTGGTCAGCGATCCGCCACAGTCCGACCAGCGCGAGCTGGGCCGGGAATTGACCGCGGCGCAGGCGAATCAGCAACAGCAGCAGCAACAACAGGAACAGCGGCTGGGATCGATGCGCCAGCGACAAAGCCGATCGACCGGGCAGCAGCAACAGGGCGCGGTGATGCGCTGATGCTGGCCCGCAATGCCGAATCCCTGTACTGGATCGGAAGATACGTCGAACGCGCCGACGATACCGCCCGCATCCTGGATGTCGCGGTGCATCAGCTGCTCGAGGACGCCACGGTGGACCCGGACCGCACTTCGCGAGTCCTGTTGCGGGTATTGGGGATCGAACCGCCCGACATCGAACTCGATGTCTGGTCGGTGACCGACCTCGTGGCGTTCAGCCACGACCACGGCAATTCCATCGTCGATTCGATCGCCAATGCCCGCGAAAATGCCAGGGGCGCACGCGAAGTCACCTCCAGCGAGATGTGGGAGTGCCTCAACGCCACCTTTATCGGGCTCGCCGCGGCCGAGAAGGCCGCCCGCAGCCTCGGTCCGCACGAATTCTTCCACTACATCAAGGACCGGGCGGCAATGTTCGCCGGACTCTCCGATTCCACCCTCAGTCGCGACGACGGCTACCGCTTCCTACTGCTCGGCCGATCCATCGAACGCGTGGATATGACCGTGCGCCTGCTGCTTTCACGCGCGGGCGACCGCACCTCGTCACCGGCCTGGGTGACCGTACTGCGCTCGGCGGGCGCACACGACACCTACCTGCGTACCCACCGCGGCGCACTAGATGCCAATCTGGTCGCCGAGTTCATCCTGCTCGACCGGCTCTTCCCACGTTCGGTCTTCCATTCGGTGCGGGTGGCCGAGGCCTGCCTGGCCGAACTCGATCAGCGCCCGAGCAGCCGGGTCGGCGCCCGACACGAGGCGCAGCGACTGCTCGGCCGGGCCCGCAGCGAACTCGAATTCCTGCCGCCCGGTGCGCTTTTGGAGGATCTGCAGAATCGCCTGCTCTCGCTGCAGAAGACCTGCCGCGAGGTCAGCGAGGCGATCGCATTGCAGTACTTCCACGCCGCGCCGTGGGTTGCCTGGACCGATCTGCGCAGTAGTCACGACAACCATGCGCAGGTGGAGGGAGAGCTGTGAGCTGGCGGATCAGGGTGGTGCACACCACCGGATATGTATACGACGCTCCGGTTACCCGGTCGTTCAACGAGGCTCGGCTCACCCCGCGTGCGGACAGCAGGCAGAACGTCATCCTGAACCGGGTCGAGACGGTGCCATCCACCCGGTCCTACCGCTACACCGACTATTGGGGCACCGCGGTCACCTCCTTCGATCTGCATGCGCCGCATACCGAATTGGAGGTCACCGGATCATCAGTGGTGGAAACCGAACCGTTCGCGGGTCCGGCCGAGGAACTGTCGTGGGAGGAGTTGCGTTCCGAACACATCCGTGACCGCTTCGACGAAATGCTCTCGCCCACCGACTATGTGCCGCAGGACAAGAAGCTGGCCGCGGTCGCGAGGCAACTCGCCCGCGGTGTGCCGCCCGCGAAGGCCGTTGTGCGCGCGGCCGAATGGGTGCACGCCGAAATGAACTACATCACGGGGACCACCTCGGTGCACACCTCGGCCGTGCAGGCCTTCGCCGATCGCCAAGGCGTATGCCAGGACTACGCGCATTTGACGCTGGTGTTGTTGCGCAGCATGGGGATTCCGAGTCGTTACGTCTCCGGCTATCTGCACCCCAATCCGGCCGCCGAGATCAATACGACGGTTGCCGGGCAGTCACACGCCTGGATCGAGGCGTGGACCGGCGCGTGGTGGGGCTACGACCCGACCAACAATATCGCCATCAATGAACAGCACATATCCGTCGGCGTCGGCCGCGACTACGCGGATGTGCCGCCGCTGAAGGGCATTTTCTCCGGCGGTGGCTCGACCGATCTGGAGGTCGTCGTGGAGATCACCCGTCTCGCCTAGGCTCCCGGGCGTCCCCGGACCTTTGTGCCGGTCGTGGGTGGTGCGACAGCCGTCGCGGATATCTCGTGGTCGTTGTAGTGCTCACCGGTCTCGCGTAACGTCCCTTGCACATCAGCCGTGATTTTCGTAGCAGGTCCCAGGCAGATCCCCGTGCCAGCGGGGATGACCCTTTCGGAAGGTGGCGCGCATGTCTCCCACTGCTCAGGAAGTCGTCGAGGAAGTCACCGAACTGGAGCCGACGCCGGAGCCCAAGAAGTGGGCGGCCGAGGCGTTGGGCACCTTCGTCCTGGTTATCGGCGGTGTCGGCACCGCCGTGCTGGCCGGTGAGCGGGTCGGCGCGCTCGGCGTGGCATTCGCGTTCGGACTGTCCCTGCTGTTCCTGGTCTATGCAATCGGGCCGATCTCCGGCTGCCACGTGAATCCGGCCGTGACCGTCGGACAGCTGCTGATGGGCAGGCTTTCGGTGATCTCCGCGGTCGGCTATGTGATCGCACAGTTGATCGGCGCCTTCCTGGCCGGGCTGGTGCTGTTCGCGATCGCCAAGAACCTGCCGTCCTACGACCGCGCGGTCAATGGGCTCGGTGCGAACGGCTGGGGTAAGCACAGCCCGTCCGCGATGCGCGGTCCGCTGGGACAGGTGGTGATCCAGAACGGGTACGGCCTGTCGGCCACGATCATTGTCGAGGTCATGCTGACCGCGCTGCTGGTCTTCGTGGTGCTGGCCTCGACCGACCAGATCTCCGATATCCCACAGGCCGGACTGTCGATCGGTCTCACGCTCACGGTCATCCACCTGATCTCGATCCCGGTGGACAACACCTCGGTGAACCCGGCCCGCAGCCTCGCCGTCGCCTTCTACCAGGACGGCGCCGGTCCCCAAGTCTGGGCGTTCATCGTATTCCCGCTGATCGGTGGCGTACTCGGCGCACTGGTCTACGGCGTGCTGTTCGGCCGCTCCCGCGAGATGGTGTCCTGACCGCCTCGCCGCGCCTCAGGCCGACCGGTGAGTGCCGCGAGAGCTGCGTTGCGGACCGGCTGGTCGATGCTGGTTGAGCTAGCTCGTCCCCGGCGAGTTACCCAGGTAATTGCGAGATCAGTTGTTGCGTGGACATTCTCGTGCCAGCCCAGGTCGATGAGAGCACGACGTGCATGATGGCACCCGATTCCCGATCAGTACCAGTCGTATTCGGCGCACAGACGATGTGCGACCAGGTCGAAGGTCTTGCGTGCCAGGATCGCACCCTCGCGGCGGATACCGTCCTCCGGTACGTCGAGGACCCGGTCGAGGCGGACCCAGCTCGGCCTGCCCTCGTGATCCCAACTGCCGCTGCCGATTCCGACCCAGTTCCGGTCATACGCGCGTTCCGGATTCGACGACAGCATCAGGCCGAGCAGGGTTCTGCGGTCGCGCCCGACGACGAGCACCGGGCGATCCTTGCCGTTGTTCGGATCCTCCTCGTAGGGCACCCAGGTCCACACGACCTCGCCGGGATCGGCGCGGCCGTCCAATTGCGGGCAGTAGACGATCTGCCTGGCCCGCTCGCCCGTCGGCACCGGGGTGGAGGCGGCCGGGCGAATCGCCACCGCAGGGGCCTTGCGGGTCGCCAGCGAGCCGACCGCACGTTCGAGCAATGACGAACGCTGTAGCTTGTCGACCAGCTTCGGTCCCTGCTCCTTGACGATCTTGGGACTCTGCGCCTTCGCAATGAGGCCTAGCTGCTTGCCGATCGAGTTCCAACTTCGGGCCATCCTTGGATGGTAACGGCGCGGTCTCGTCTTCTCATCCGCACCGCCTACCGGTCGGTAGCACTAACGACTTGCGGTTCGCGGTCGCGGTCGTGTGAGGTGCGCAGACGATTCGCGCATCATGCTCCGCTGTGCTGGCGTGTCCGTAGCGAAAACGGTTGCAGCACGGGATATCTGCTGACGGAAACGGTATCGAGGTCGCGATCGGCGCCGATCCGCGCGACCGAGTCCAGCATGCGGCGCACCCGATCCTGGAACTCGGCCGCGTCGCGCGTGTCGTACCAGACCATCGGATCGGTGAGCGCCGCGGCCGGAAACTGTTCCTCGACAATGGCATCGATGGCGGGCGCGTCCGGTGTGATCGCCCGGACCACCACGTTCTGGGTGTAGCCGAACGTCGACTGCGTCGCGATGGCCACTTCGGTGTGCTCGTGCTGCCAGCGTCGCAGCCATTCCTCATGGGTGAGTTCGGCGGGTCGGCGCAGAAAGGCCAGATTGCCGAAGCCCTCGGTGCGCGTGGCGACCGCATCGTCGAGCCGCAGCGGCACGGACTCGGTCACCAGGTAGCCGTGTGCCGCCGTGGCGTATGCACCGAGGATCTCGGCCGCGGCCGTGGCCGCTGGGCCGTAGCTCTGCTCGACCCAGAGGGTGACGACCGCGGTGATCGGCGGATCCAGCGTGACCATGCGCATCAGCGCGGCCCGGACCGCCGCATCACGGACATAGACGGTGACACCCGCCACTCCGAGGTCGACCAGGCGCGCGGCCACGGTGGTGCGCAGCGATTCACACCACGAGTCGGTCGCGTCGGAATCGGACCGGCGCAGAACGAAGACCAATTTCTCCACCCGCCGAAGGTACGGCCCGCAGACCCTGCGTTGTGCGGGATTTGTCCGATTGTCGGGACGGATTCGGCGATGTCGAGCATCCCAGTTCGACGCGTGCGCATTCTCCGCTAGAGTCTGCGGAATTCGTCGTGCGGAAGGTATCCAGCTGTGCAGCCGCAGGTTTTTCCGGGAACCTACGAGGACGGACACGGTATCGAGCACATCGTGTGGCGGATCGGGCCATCGCGGCATTGGGGTCCGAACCGCTTCGATATCCGAACTGTGATCCGTGGTGTCCCCGTGGCGGGTCCGGATTTCGACGCGCTCGGTCCCTTTGACCAGGGCGCCGCACTTCGGGTGGGACTGCCCATCGACGAGTGGGATGCCATTTCCGGCTGCACCTTCTCCGGCGAGTTGCCCGGCATGGTGCAGGTGGGCGGCGAGCAGCGACCCGGTCCGATCCATTTCCTGCTGACACTGCCGCCCGGTGGGACCGGTGAGTCACTGCAACTCGCTGTCGAGATCGATGGGCAGACCTACCAGGCCACCGACCGGTACTTCGAGGACGCGCTGTTCCGACTGGGACAGCAGTTTCCCGACGACGTCCGCCTGATCTCCTGTATGACGTGCCTGTTTTCCGACTACTCGCCATACGGGCACGGCCTCACCGGCATGTGGTGTCATCGCGAGGCCAGGGACAAGTACCTTGCGGTCCGCTCCAAGGACGACTATTTCGAGGTGCCGGTCACCGAGCAGGTACCCGAGACCTATCTGTGCGCCGACTATGAGCGCCGCATTCCAGGCACCGGCTATCGGGGCTGAAAAGTGGTTCGGAACGCAGAACGGTGCACCGCTGACAGGGTCTTTACCGCGCGCATGGGACGATGGACGGCAGTTTGCCGATACCCATGAGGAGTGGAGTGCCCGCCAGCTTCGCCGACACGACGTTCACCGATCCCGCCCGGATCCGGAACTTCTGCATCATCGCGCACATCGACCACGGCAAGTCGACGCTGGCCGACCGCATGCTGCAACTGACCGGAGTGGTCGAGGAGCGGGCGATGCGCGCCCAGTACCTGGACCGAATGGATATCGAGCGCGAGCGCGGCATCACCATCAAGGCCCAGAACGTCCGACTGCCCTGGCAGGTCGACGGCACCGACTACGTACTGCACCTCATCGATACCCCCGGCCACGTCGACTTCACCTATGAGGTGTCGCGCGCGCTGGAGGCGTGTGAGGGCGCGGTGCTGCTGGTCGACGCGGCGCAGGGCATCGAGGCGCAGACGCTGGCGAATCTGTACCTGGCGCTGGACAAGGATCTGACGATCATCCCGGTGCTCAACAAGATCGATCTCCCGGCCGCGGATCCCGATCGTTACGCGGGCGAGATCGCGCACATCATCGGTTGCGAACCCGAGGACGTGCTGCGGGTCTCCGGTAAGACCGGCGTCGGTGTGCCGGAACTGCTGAACAAGGTCATCGAGGCGGTGCCGGCGCCGGTCGGCGATCCGGACGCACCGGCCCGGGCCATGATCTTCGACTCGGTCTACGACACCTACCGCGGCGTGGTCACCTATGTCCGGGTGGTGGACGGCAAGATCGTTCCGCGCGAGAAGATCAAGATGATGTCCACCGGCGCGACGCACGAACTGCTCGAGGTCGGCATCGTCTCCCCGGAGCCCAAGCCCACCCAGGGGCTCGGCGTCGGCGAGGTCGGCTATCTGATCACCGGCGTGAAGGATGTGCGCCAGTCGAAGGTCGGCGATACCGTGACCTCCGCCCGCGGCGGTGCGACCGAACCGCTGACCGGCTACCGCGAGCCACGCCCGATGGTGTACTCCGGTCTCTACCCGGTGGACGGTTCGGACTACCCGGACCTGCGCGACGCACTGGACAAGCTCCAGCTCAACGACGCCGCCCTGACCTACGAGCCGGAGACCTCGGTGGCCCTCGGCTTCGGCTTCCGGTGCGGGTTCCTCGGTCTGCTGCATATGGAGATCACCCGCGAGCGGCTGCAGCGTGAATTCGATCTGGATCTGATCTCCACCGCGCCCAACGTGGTCTACAAGGTGGAGATGGAGGACGGCGCCGAACACGTCGTTACCAATCCCTCGTACTGGCCCGAGGGCAAGGTCCGGCATGTGTACGAGCCGGTGGTCAAGTGCACGATCATCTCGCCGAGCGAATTCATCGGCTCGATCATGGAACTGTGCCAGGCGCGTCGCGGTGAACTCGGCGGTATGGACTACCTGTCGGAGACCCGCGTCGAACTGCGCTACACCATGCCGATGGCCGAGATCATCTTCGACTTCTTCGACTCGCTGAAATCACGTACCCGCGGCTATGCCAGCCTCGATTACGAGGAGGCGGGTGTGCAGGAGTCGGCGCTGGTGAAGGTGGACATCCTGCTGCAGGGCGAGGCGGTGGACGCGTTCTCGGCGATCGTGCACCGCGACGCCGCCCAGGCCTACGGCCACAAGATGACCACCAAACTGCGCGAGCTCATCCCGCGCCAGCAGTTCGAGGTGCCCATCCAGGCCGCCATCGGCTCCAAAATCATTGCCCGCGAAAACATCCGCGCCATCCGCAAGGACGTCCTCGCCAAGTGCTACGGCGGTGACATCAGCCGCAAGCGCAAACTGCTCGAGAAGCAGAAGGAAGGCAAGAAGCGCATGAAGACGATCGGCCGCGTCGACGTTCCCCAGGAAGCCTTCGTCGCCGCGCTCTCGTCGGACGCCGCCTCCGACAAGCCGAAGGGGCAGAAGTAAGCCGGTCCGGGCGGATAACCGGACTGGTCAACAACCAGTGGCCGCGGTTGTAACCGTGTGCCACTGATTTCGTGCGGATTCGATGCAGATCACGTCTGCTGGCAGCAGTATGCGCGCGGGATAAGTTCGAGGGGGTGGCTGTGGTGGAGCAGGATCTGATCCTCACAAGTGAGTTCGAGTCGATTGCTCGTGCGGTCGAGCGCGAGATCGAGGGTGTCCAACTTGAACTTATCGGCGGACGGCTTGCGGTCAAGCGCCTGTCGGATGGTGGCCATGGCCGGATCCTCAACTGGCTACTTCTGCTGTTCATGCCGCTCAACCCGCAGCTATTCCTGCATGTTGCGGGGCAAGGATTGGCCGTAGGGACCGATTACAGGGGACGGGCGCGCCCGGACGGGGTGTTGGCGCCATTGGATGCGTTTGCCGGAACGGGTGAATGGGCTCCAGCCGAGGCTGTCGCGATGACCGTCGAAGTCACTTCACGCGGTTCGGACAGTAATGAGCGCGACCGCGTGGAAAAGCCTATTGCGTACGCCCAAGTGGAGATTCCGATCTACTTGCTCATCGACCGCGACTCGGCCGAGGTAGTGGTTTACAGCAAGCCGAATGGCGACAAGTACCTCGATGTGCACCGGTATGCGATCGGCCTCGAGGTGACGTTGCCGGAACCGGTGGCCGTCACACTCGATACCGCGCCGCTACTGGACTGGATTCGCTGAGTTCAGGAAGTGCGTGCGGCGATCCGCACGCGCAGACGAACACCGCCGAGCGGGGCGTGGTCGAGTTCGGCTGTGCCGGAGTGGAGTTCGGCTTGTTGGCGGACCAGGGCCAAGCCCAGGCCGGAGCCGGGGGAGCCGGGGCCTTTGGTGAAGCGGTCGAAGGCGGTGGGGCGGAGGGGTTCGGGGATGCCGGTGCCGTCGTCGTCGATGATGATCTCGACTTGGGTGGGTGCATCGGAGGCGTTGTGGGGGAAGGCATTCGGATCGGCGAAGGTTGCGTCACCTGGGCTGGTAGCGGCGGTGCTCGGATCGGCATGGCCCGGACCAGTCGCGGTCGGCTCAGTAGGGCTCGCCTCAGTGGCGCTCGGATCGCAGCATCGGGCAGCGATCGTGATGGTGCGGGCGTGACCGTGCTGTACGGCGTTGGCGACGGCGTTCGTGACGATCAGCATGAGGCCGCCGGGTAGACCGGTCACCGTGGTCGGGGCGCATTCGGTGAGGTCGATATGTGCCTCGGGATGGCGGCGGCGGGCGTCCTGTACCGCGCGGTCGAGGGTTTCGCAGAGTTCGAAGGGTTCGAAGGTGTCGGATTCGGTGAGTTCGCCGACCGCGAGTCGTTCCAGATCGGTCAGGGTGTTCTCGATGTGGCGTTCGGTGAGCAGCACGTCGGCGAGTACCGTGCGCTGCTGCTCAGCGGGTAATTCCTTGGTGGCCAGGACTTCCAGGTCGGTGCGCATCGCGGTCAGCGGTGTGCGCAGCTCATGGGCACAGACCGCGGCGAAGTCCCTGGCGCTGGCCAGCGCGCGATTGGTGGCGCCGTGTGCCGCCTCGAGCCGCGCCAGCATGCGGGTGATGGCATCGGAGAGTTCCTCGGCTTCACGCGCGCCGCGGCCGGACAATGGCGGCAGTTTCTCCAGCGTGTCGATGCCATGTGTGGCGGTGGCCAGTTTCCGCAGCGGTCGAGCGGCATAACCGGCCAGAAACCAGCCGAGCGTGGCGGCCAGCAGTACGCCGCCGACCGCGACCGACAGGCCGATCAGCTGGCTGCGCCGGATTGCCGAGTCGACGGCGGCACGGTTCGGGCGCAGCACCACGGCAAGGCCGGGCGCTCCGGCAACCGGGGCGACGGCGTCGTCGGCGAACTGGACCACGTGTGGCGGACCAGTTGGAAGTGGTATCCGCGCAATGTCTTCCGGTAAGGGGAGCGGGGGTAGCACATCGACCGGCAGACCGGGAGACGGCACGATATCCGCGGGCCGCGCGACCCGGACGTGCATCGTCTGCACCGTCTGATCCAACTGCCGTGAACTCGCGGTGGCGAGCAGTGCGAAGTACGCGACACCGAGCACGACCGCCACCAGCGCGGCGACGACGCCCGACACCAGCGCCACCCGAGCGCGCAACGACAACGACACCTTCAGCATTCGCCGACTCACGCTTCCTCCCGCAGTACGAAACCCACCCCGCGCACCGTGTGGATCACCCGTCGCGCACCGTGCTCCTCCAATTTGCGCCGCAGATAGGAGACGAACACATCCACCACATTGGTGTCGGTGGTGAAGTCATAACCCCAGACCGCGGACAGGATCTGCGTGCGGCTGAGCACGATGCCGGTGTTGTCGGCCAGCAGCGCGAGCACCTCGAATTCCCGTTTGGTCAGCTCCACTTGCTGTCCGCTGGCGAACACCCGGTGTCCGGCCCGATCGATCCGGACCTGTCCGACCTGGCGGTGGCCGTCGCCGGACGGCTGCCCGGCCGCGGGCCGACGGCGCAGCAGTGCGTGCAGCCGGGCGACCAGCTCACCGAGGTCGAAGGGTTTGGTCAGGTAGTCGTCGGCGCCGCGCTCCAGGGCGGCGATGCGATCGCTGACCGCGGTGCGGGCGCTGAGTACACAGATCGGAATGTCGTTGCCCATCGCGCGCAATGCCGTAACCACGCCCGCCCCATCGAGATTCGGCATATTCACATCGAGCACCATGGCGTCCGGTTCGGTGCGGTGGACCATGGCCAGCGCCTCGGCGCCGTCACCCGCGGTGACCACCTCGAAGTCGGACAGTTCGAGCCCGCGCCGCAGTGACGCGAGAACTCGAACCTCATCGTCGACGACCAAGATGCGCTGTCCGCCCGTCATCCGGCCAACCACCTCATCGAATCGCTGCCGGATGCTGTCGTCATGGGGCCACGATAGAGCCGGCGCGCGGTCAGCTGCCGCTGCTGCCGGTAGCAGCCGGTTGCGCGGGGTGGACAGGCACGGCGCCGGGTCGGTGTTCGATGATCACGTGCGGACCACCGGGCTGAGCGGGGCCGACAATGACCGGTCCGGACGGATCGATATCCGGGCAGTCGGGCAGCGCGGCGCCCGGTGGCAGCGGTGCGGCCGGAACGGCGACCTGCGGCCCCGGCTCGCCCTGGATCACCACGTGCGGGTCGCCGGGAGCGATCAGCACACACGTCACGGTCGGACCACCGCCCGGCTGCGGCGGCTGGGCCGAGGCGGCGCCCGCGACCAGCGCG
Source organism: Nocardia sp. NPDC005998 (assembly GCF_040614395.1). NCBI lineage: Bacteria > Bacillati > Actinomycetota > Actinomycetes > Mycobacteriales > Nocardiaceae > Nocardia > Nocardia sp. NPDC005998. The sequence goes on from NZ_JBEXUI010000019.1 coordinate 120,045, forward strand.
GACGCCGTCGCGGCGAATGCCGTCCCGGTGACGATGGCGACAGTGCGGGCTCGGCCGCGTCCGAGGGGTGCGGACATGATGCGATCTCCTTCGCGTCGGTGCCGGGTCGTCCCGGCGAGATCGACGCTAGGGAACCGAACTTCACCGTCTCTCGAGAAATTGTTAGAGATCTCTTGCAGCCCATCGAAGTACGGGCTGTACGGGTCGCCACCGACGAGTTAGTCTCGTCGGCACGGCTTCGGCCGCTGCACGGCTCGGTTCGAAGTGCTCGATCAGGTCCAAATAACAACACCTGCACCCGGTTTGAGATGCCCGCAGAATCGGGGCTTCCGTTCTGGTTTTTCCAATGGCAAGGTTGTGTTGCTTGTCACAGTCGTATTCTTTGCGGACCTGCAGAATGTGACAGTTGGGTTTTCCGGAATATCGTTAGTTGATCTTCACTCGGTCTGCCCGGCGTGGTGAGGATGCTGGAAACCTGAGAGTGGAGCTTGCATGACGAGTGACCTGCCCTTCGACAGCGATGACACCGATGCTGACGACCGTGGGGGAGATACCGCCTATCGCGTCGCCACCGGCGTCGCGCGGGTAGCGCGGGCGGGCGCGTACGTCACCGGTGGCGCCCTGATCGCCGCCAACGGCGGTACCGCGCCCGTGCATCCCGGTGGGCAACGGCTCGACAGCTGGACCTCGGCCTACTCTCGTGATCCCGATGCGGACGCACCGAGTCCGGTGGTGACCTTCCCGGATCCGGATCCGAATTCGGCACCGCCCGCACCGATTCACGGGCACACGCCGGCACCGCGCGATATCGGCGTCAATGCTCCGTTCACCATCCCGGACGCGCCGAACGTCGGTCTGCAGTTCGGTTCGCCACCGCAGCAGCACACGCCGCAGCCGTGGCAGGACGCCGCCCACGGCAACGGCTACCAGCCCGGACTCGCCCTCGGTACCGAGAGCGAGCGCTCCGGACTCGATCTGCACAGCGAGACGCCGCAGTCCGGTCTCGGTTTCGGCACCGGCCATGCGGGCGGCGGCTTCGGTGGCGCGCCCGGACTCGACTTCGGCCAGGGCGGTTTCGGGCTGCCCGGACACGGCCTGGGCCAGGAGGGCCACGGCTTCGGTCTGCCCGGCGCGAACGGATTCGTCGCGCCCGGCTCCAACCCCTTTGTCCTGCCCCGCATTCCGGTGGCCGGGACGGCCAGCGACACCGCAGCCGCGGGCCCGGTGAGCGAGACCGAAGACGCCGACGGCAGTAGCGCAGCGAACGCGGGCGGTGGCGCTCCGTTCTTCGGCGGCAATATGTTTCACACCGGCGCGCCCGCGGGCAGCGGTGACCTGTTCCACGGCGCCGACGCGTTCCATGGCGCCGATGCGTTCCATGGCGCCGACGCGTTCCATGGCGCGGATATGTTCCATGGCGTGGGAAATCCGGATGCCGTCGGGGTATTCCTCAATGCGGACGCCAGCTTCAGCGTGCACACCGAACTCGCAGTGGACTTCGGCGTCGGCCCGAACGGGATGTACCTGAACACACATTCCAAGGTCGAGGTCAACGGCGCACTGAAGGTCGAGACCGGTGCCGGTCGGGTCGGCGACAATATCGACCGGTTCTCCGACTGGCTCGGCCAGACCCCCGGCACGACCGGACGTTCCGGGCTGGACCAGTCCGGCGCCTCGGGGCACAGCTCGAGTAGTGCGTCGACCACGCAGCCTGCCGGGTCCGTTCCCCAGTACTCGGCCGCCGCGCAGCCCGTCGCGGTGCAGCCCGCTCAGCCGTTCGTCGCACCGGTTGCCCCGATCGCGCCGCCGGTCGCGCCGCCAGCACCGGTGGTTGCCCCCGCTGCGGTCGCCGCGCCGGTTGCGGCCACGCCGCTGCAGACCACGATCCAGCCGGATGCGGCGAGCACCCCGGTCGCCAATGTGCTTGTGGCGCCGACGGGTCCGTCGCCGCTGACCGCGCCCGCCGCGGTGGCGCCCGCGCTGTTCGAGCCCAAGCCCGTACCGGCCAAGCCGGTCCTGGTCGACGATTCGCATTCGCCGCACTCGCCGCTGACCAATGTCCCGACCACCGTCACCAAGACGGTGCCGGTTCCGGTTATCCCCGGCGACAGCACCGCCGGGCATCCGACCAAGGTGCCCGACCCGGCCAGCACCAAGACCCCTGGCGCCACCCTCCCCGGCACCGACATCACCGGCACGACCAAGATCCCGGGTACCCAGGCGCCGACCACGCACGCGCCGAGCACAAATGCGCCCAGCACCAACGCGCCCAGCACCAACGCGCCGAGCCACCCCGCAACCCCGACTGTGCCGGATGATGACGATGTGACGCTCCCCGGCACCGGCCACGGTGGCGGCACCACCCCGAGCACCGGCCACGGCGGGGCCACCCCGAGCACCGTCAACGGCGGAACCGGGGGCAACTCCGCCCCGACCACACACACCCCACCGACGGTGGACATCCCGACCAACGAGCCGACGGTTTCGGTGCCGACGGCCACCCACTCCGTGCCGACCCTCGCGCCGACCGTGGATATCGACATCCCGACGATGAATTCCCCCGCGCCGATCCCGACTCCGCAGACCCACGTGCCTGTCCCGACGATGCCGGCACCGGTCACCCCGATGCAGCCGCCGATCGACGTCAAGCCGCATCCGATCGCCGCGGAACTCGGCGACCCGGCCGACTTCGCGCATCCGATATATGAACCCGACCATTCGGCGCTGACCTTGATCGCCGGTGGTCTGTCCGCCCCGCTGCTGCCCGATGCGGCCGTCGACGACGGCCACCACCTGGCATCGGGGCTGGACATCGCCCTGATCTAGGAAACCTGATGGGGGTCGCGCGCACCCGTCGCGCTGGCGCATGTCATCGTCGAATGCGATATCCGTACGACAGTTAGGAGGAGGGTTGTCTGCCGCAGCCGGGCTGGAGGCCGCCACGGTGAAACATCCGCAGGTCATGGCGCCGGTCATCGGAATTCTCGATCAACTGCAGGAGATGACCCGCTCCGTGGGCCGGGACGATCTGAGCGGCCGACTGAATATGGTGCGGGCCAGGGTCGGTGACCCGCGGCTGCGCCTCGTGGTCGTCGGTGCGTCCAAGAGCGGTATGAGCACCCTGGTCAACGGTTTGGTCGGGGCCAGGGTCAGCGCCACCGAGAGTGCGCTGAGCGTGCCGGTGATCGCGGAGTACGGACCCGAGCCGACGGCGGTGCTGGTGAAATCGCTCGGCGCGGGCCGCATCGAACGTCAGTCGGTCGATCCGCTCGATCCGGGTCCGGCGCTGGCCGCCGACGGGGTGATCCGCGCCGAATTCACCGAGCCGAGTCCGCTGCTGGCCGATGGCGTGGTCCTGATGGACGCGCCGGGCGGCAATGGCGAGGACCACACCACCTGGTCGATGATCGCCGCCGCCGATGCCGTGCTCTACGTCGGTGACGCCGGAACCGAGTTCACCGCGGAGCAGATCACCTATCTCGACCGCATCCAGCAGATCTGCCCCACGGTGATCTGCGTGCTGAACAAGATCGACCTGCACCCGCACTGGCAGCACACTCAGCAGCGCAATCGTGAGCTGCTGGACGCGGCCGGACTCGGCTTCGCGGTGGCCCCGGTTTCGGCGCTGCTGCACCAGCAGGCGGGCAACTATCAGCGCGATATCGAATCGGGCGTACCTCAGCTCGTCGACCATCTGCGCGATTATGTGGTGGGCAGGGCCGACACCCTGGTCCTGGCGGCCGCGGCCAATGACATCCGGCTGGTCGCCGACCATCTTGCGGTAACCCTGCGGACCGAGGCCGAGGCGCTGCGCGATCCGCGCCGCCGGGTGGAGATCACCGAACAATTGGTGGCCGCCCGCGACCAGGCCGATCAGCTGCGGCAGCGCTCGGCCAACTGGCAGGTCACCCTCGGCGATGGCAGCACCGAGTTGATGGCCGATATCGAACACGATCTGCGGCACCGGTTGCGCAGTCTGGTCCGCGACACCGAGGCCGAGATCGCCCAGACCGATCCGGCCCGGCGCTGGAAGGATTTCGGCGCCGATCTGGACGCGCGCATCTGCGAGGCCGTCGAAGAGAATTTCGTGATGGCGCACTACCGGGCAGTGGAACTGTCCGAACAGGTGGCGGCCAAATTCCCGGCCGATCACCGCACCCCGCCACTGCCGGACCTACGCCTGCACAATCCCGGTGAAGTTCTCGGGCCCGTCGCGCCGCTGGATTCCCTGACCAGTGCGAAAGCCGGTGTGATGGCGCAATTCCTGACCGTTATGCGCGGCTCCTACGGTGGCCTGCTGATGGTGGGTGTGCTGACCAGTCTGCTGAAAATGCCGCTGGTGAACTGGTATTCGGCCGCCGCCGCGCTGCTGCTCGGCGCGAATGCGCTCTGGGACGATCGCAAGGCTCGCCGGCAGCGCCGTCAGGCCGAGGCGAAGGTTTCGGTGGCCAGGCTGATGGACGATGTCGTCTTCCAGGTCGGCAAGGAATCGCGAAATCGGTTGCGCGCACTGCAGCGCACCCTGCGCGACCACTTCACCGATATCGCCACCGATGTGCTGCGCACCGCCGACGAGCGGTTGCGCGTGGCGGAGGTGGCCTACGGCAAGTACGGCGATCACCGCGAGGAGCGGATCGCCGACCTCGACGTCCAGCTCGGCAAGCTGCGCGGACTGCGCGCCGATGCCGATGGCATCAGCGCGGCCGCGTAAATATCGGTCAGGACGGGTGAACGGCCGGCAAGTGTGCCGGTTGGAATGTGCCGCTGGTGTGTGACTGCTCGGCCCTGATCACATGCGTCACCGCATTGATCAGTGCCAGATGGGTAAAGGCCTGCGGGAAATTGCCGAGGTGACGTCCACTGCGCGAGTCGATTTCCTCGGCATACAGCCGCAGCGGGCTGGCATAGCCGAGCAGGCGCTCGCACAGGTGCCGGGCCCGCTGCACTTCGCCGATTTCCACCAGCGCGGAGACCAGCCAGAACGAGCAGATGGTGAAGGTGCCCTCGGCGCCGGACAGGCCGTCGTCGGTGGTCTCGGTCCGATAGCGCAGCACCAGACCGTTTTCGGTGAGTCGGTCGGCGATCGAGAGCACGGTGGCGCGCACCCGGTGGTCGGTGGGCGGCAGGAAACGGTTCAGCACCACCAACAGCAGTGACGCGTCCAGGGTGTCGCCGCCGTAGGTCTGGGTGAAGACACCGTTGGCGTTCACGCCATTGGTGAGGATATCGGCCTTGATCTGATCGGCAATGGCGTACCACTCGCTGGCGCGTTCGTATTCGCCGTGCAGTTCGGCCAGTTTCGCGCCGCGGTCCAGCGCCACCCAGCACATCACCTTCGAGGAGGTGAAATGCTGTGGTTCACCGCGGACTTCCCAGATACCGCGATCGGGCTCGCGCCAGCCCTTGATGGCCGCCTCGACTTGGCGCTCCAACAGCGGCCACAGCGATTCCGGCACTTGCTGGCGGGATTTCACGTGCAAGTACACCGCGTCCAGCATGGTGCCCCAGATATCGTGCTGATCCTGGTTGTAGGCGCCATTGCCGATGCGCACCGGTTTGGCGCCGTCGTAGCCGGTCAGATTGTCGAGCGTGGTCTCGGCGAGCTCACGTTCGCCGCCGATACCGTAGAGCACCTGCAGCGGAACGGATTCGCCGTTATCGCCGGTGGTGGCGTCTCTCAGAAACGCGAAGAAGTCATTGGCCTCGCGGTCGAGGCCGAGGGTGTACAGGCCCCACAGCGCGAAGCTGGAATCGCGCACCCAGGTATAGCGGTAGTCCCAGTTGCGTTGGCCGCCAGGGGTTTCCGGCAGGGAGGTGGTGGCGGCGGCCATCAGCGCACCGGTCGGCGCGTAGGTGAGTCCCTTGAGCGTCAGTGCGCTGCGCTGTAAGTAGTTGCGCCACGGATGATCGGGGAAATCGCCGAGGGTGATCCACTGCCGCCAGCATTCGGTGGTCTGCCACATCTTCTGGGCCGCGTCCTCGAAGGTGCGCGGTGCGGGCAGCTCCGACCAGGTCAGGGCGACGAACACCTCGTCGCCCTCCTTCATCCTGGTCCTGGCCCGCGCCTCGCGGCCCTCAAGACCCAGCCGCAGGTCGGTGGTCAGCACCAGGGTCGGGCCCGCGGTCGGGTCGAGCGTGCGCACCGCGGTCGCCTCCTCGTAGACCTTGCCGGTGTACTCCCAGCCGGCCGGGGCGCGGTGGTAGTCGAAGGCGGGTTCGCAGCTCATCTCCAGCTCGACCGTGCCGTTCACGCATTTCACCGTGCGCAGCAGGACGTGCTCGGCGTCCCAGTCCATCGGTGTGCGGCGATGGGTCTTGCTGCGCTGCTCGTTGTTGTGCCACGGGCCGAGTACCAGGGCGTCGCGCACGATCAGCCAGCCGGTCTCGGTCTGCCAGGTGGTTTCCAGGATCATGCCACCCGGCAGATACCGGCGCGCGGCAGGCACATTGACCCCGTACGGGCCGATCCGGAAGTGTCCGGCGCTGCGGTCGAGCATCGCGCCGAAGATGCTCGGCGAATCGGGCCTGGGCACACACATCCACTCGACCGAGCCATTGCTGGCGACGAGGCAGCTGGTCTCACAGTCGGACAGGAATGCGTAATCGTCGATCGGCGGATAGGTGGCGTGCTGACCCACCTTCAGGTGACTGAGCGTGGGCAGGTCGTCAGGTTCGTCGACGGTCGGATCATCGGTAGACGCCATACCTTATCTTCGGTCTGTCGGCCCATCTCGTCCACCGCCGCGCCGAACCCGGACCTGACGGCGCGATCTCGGCCGACCGCCCGGGCAGTATTAGGCTGGTGCCGTGCACAGGATCGCAGGATGGTGGGACGGCTTCGAGTTGTGGGTGGCGGGGTTGCCATTCATCCCGCAGTTCGTCGTGGTGCTGGTGGGCATGGTCCCGATCAGCTTCGCCATCGCCTACGTGCTGGATCGAGTGCTGCGGGTTTCCCTGCAGCTGCTCGGCCGCAATAGCGACGCTGTGCCGACCCTCACGGCTGAGGATGTGGTGACCGCGGAATCCGCCCTGATTCCTGAACTGGTCGGGCCGCCCGTCCCGGTGCGCGAGATCGCGCAGAGCGGGGTGCGTTGATGCCGCGTTCCCGGGTTCAGCTCGCCCTCGTCGCTCTGCTGGTGCTCATCGTCATCGCGTGGTTGTTCACGCGCTGACATTGTGCGGGGCCGACATGTCCCTACAGCGATCCTCTGAACGACCCCGCTGGACAGCTCCGCTGTCTCACCGGTGCAGGCCGAGCGCTGCCGAACAACCTGCCCAAGGACCCCAGCCCTGAGCGGCGAGTACCTGCTCGGCGACGGCGATCTGCTGTTCGCGGGTGGCCTTGTCGGCAGTCGGCGCGTATGCGGCACCGCCATATGCGGCCCATGTGCCCGGCGAGAACTGTAGGCCGCCCTGAAACCCGTTGCCGGTGTTGATATTCCAATTACCGCCCGACTCGCACGCGGCGAGGTTGTCCCATTCCTGATCGGTAGCGGCGGACGCTTGGCCAACGTATGCCATTCCGGCTCCGCCGATGATCGCGCTGGTGGCGACGATCTTCTTGAGTGGGGTGCCCAGAGCGCTCATATCGCAGTTCCTTTCGAGTCAGCAAACCTGATACAGGTGTCCAAGCATGAAAGGTGATCACTGGAGCTTTGGCCGTTCGAGTGTGTGCTGCACGCCGTGAGCTGATGTGGCAGTCCAGCGGTATCGTGTCCGCATCGCAATACAACCGATGTCATGTCTCAACCAGCTGGCAGCCTGCGGTTGGACGATACAAAGCCGCAACCGACCGACCTGAATGGGCGGTGTGATAGGCGCGTTAATAGCGACCTGGTGTGCCCAGCGGACCGGCCGCGAGCGGCCACATGCAGCGCACGCAAATGCCGGTTTCCGTGCGCGTATCGGTTACCGCGGGAGCGGAACGGGCACCGACCGCGCGGACGATGGTTTGCGCCCAGCCGTCACTCGTCGGCCGAGTTGTCCCGATCGGTGCGCCAGTCGTTGAACCGCTTGCCGATCTTGGAGACGGTCGCGCCGACCTCGTGACCCACCGTGCTCACCGCTGATCCGACATCGCGCCCCAGATTGCGCACGGTGCGGATCAGCGGGTCCTCGGATTGGTCGAAGTTCTGCCGGTAGGTGCGCGCGGCCTCCTTGATCTCATCGCTGATCTTGGTGTTCTTATCGTGTTCGCGGCGCGGGTAGTCGCCGCCGAGCATGCGGTTGTACTCGCCGGACTGGATCCAGCGGCGCAGCTCCGCGGCCCGCAGCACCGAGAACGGATGACTCTGCAGCTCCAGATTGAGCAGCTTGAGCACGCCGTCGCGCAGATCGCCGGAGCGCTCGTAGTCATCGGCCTGCTGCAGGAACGCGCCGTGGTTCATCTCCTTGATCCAGGTGCCGCCCGCGGTCTTCATATGCACCCGCACCGACGCCTCGACATCCTGGCCGCACAGCAGCCCGGCGCGGTCGCCGGAGAGTTCGGACTTGCGGCTCCACTCCATCAGCGCGGCCACGATCGCGCGCAGGGCCCAGCCGCCCACCGGCATCCAGCCCAGATTGGCCGAGATGCGCAGCAGATGCATGAGCATGGTGCGGTACACCGCGTGTCCGGACAGCGCGTGCCCGAGTTCGTGGCCGACGATGAAGCGCAGCTCCTCGGTATCCATCAGATCGATCAGCCCGGTGGTCAGCACGATGAACGGCTGGTCCATGCCGATGGTGAAGGCATTCACATGCGGGCTCTGCAGTACGAACATCTCGGGTGTGGTGTGCGCGTCCAGGATCTCCACACAGTCCTGACGCAACTGGTGCAGCGAGCGGAACTGGCGTTCGTCCACCCGCACCGCCGTGGCGAGGTAGAGCAGCCGATGCTGGCGTTCCTGAAGCAAACCGGACAGGGTACGCAGAATGGTGTCGAACCCGGCGAGTGAGCGCAGCGTCACCAGGGCGGTGCGGTCGGCGGGATGTTCCCACGCGCGAGTGCTGATATCGGGGAACCGGGTGCGTACCCGGTCCGGGCTGGTAGTCATGGGATGAAACCCCCCTCTTCCTGGAACTTTGTCGGTTTTTGCGGCCTGCAAGCGGATAGCTGGCGTTGATTCGAACTGGTGACGTTTCCTCTGCTACAGTCTGCCCGTGTCTTCGAGTGCCGTCCCGCAGGTCCGCCATGAATTGGCGTTGATCGCTGTCGGCAATCTCGCGGTCGCGGACATTCTCTGTCGCTGATCGGCGCCGGGCACTGCTGTGCACCCATCTTCTCTCTAAACTGGCGCGCAAACTTTTTCGCAGCAGTGGTCCGAACCTCAACGACCCCTCGGTCGGTAGTCGTGCCGCAGTTCGACCGTCGCGCCCCCTCGTCCACGTCGTGGCGGAGCGCTCAGGAAAGGTTCCACCCATGTCACCCAGGTCCTTGTTGTTCGGATCGTCCCGATCGCACCGTCGCCCGATGGTCGCCGCGCTGACCGCGGTCGCCGCCGTTGTGCTCACCGCGTGCGGTGGCGGAGCCAGTGACACCGTGGGCGGTGGTGGGGCCGACGGCAGCGGCGGCACGCTCAACCTCTACGCCTACGCCGTCCCCAAGCCCGGCTTCGACAAGGTCGTCCCCGAATTCAATAAGACCGATAAGGGCAAGGGCGTCCAGATCAACGGCTCCTACGGCGCATCGGGCGATCAGTCCCGCAAGGTCAAGGACGGCGCCGAGGCCGATATCGTCAACTTCTCGGTCGAACCCGATATCACCCGCCTCGTCGACGCCGGTCTGGTCGACCCGAGCTGGAATGCGGACGCCACCAAGGGAATTCCGTTCGGGTCGGTAGTCGCGATCGTCGTGCGCAAGGGTAACCCGAAGGGCATCAAGGACTGGGACGATCTGCTGAAGCCGGGCGTCCAGGTGGTCACCCCGAACCCGTTCAGCTCGGGCTCGGCGAAGTGGAATCTGCTCGCCCCGTACGCGGCCAAGAGCGATGGCGGCAAGAACCCGCAGGCGGGTCTGGATTACCTGAGCCAGCTCATCTCCAAGGAGCATGTGCAGGTGCAGCCGAAGTCGGGGCGCGAAGCGACCGAGACCTTCCTGCAGGGCACCGGTGACGTGCTGCTGAGCTATGAGAACGAGGCGATCTTCTCCGAGCGCAATGGCGATCCCATCGAGCACATCGTGCCGCCGACCACCTTCAAGATCGAGAACCCGGTCGCGGTGCTGAAGAGCAGCAAGCATCTGGAGCTGGCGAGCGCCTTCCGCGACTTCCTGTTCACCCCGGCGGGGCAGAAGGCCTGGGCCTCGGCCGGATTCCGCCCGGTCGACCCGAAGGTGGCCGCCGACTACGCCAAGGACTTCCCGACTCCGCAGAAGCTGTGGACGATCGCCGACCTCGGTGGTTGGAAGACCGTCGACAAGGAGCTGTTCACCCCGAACACCGGAACCGTCGCGGTCATCTATGACAAGGCCACCAAGTAACTCGGTGCGCTGAAATACCCGCGGCGTGCGCGACCGGCCAGGAAGAGGCCGCTCATAGCCACAAAGGGCCTCGCGTGCGCCGCACATCTACACGGGATACTGGACGACTGTGACAGATAGCAGCAGCACCGGGATCGGGCACGCGCCCGGTCCCGGTGGCTTCGAAGACGCGGGGAAATCCGCGCCCAAACCCACGAGCCGAAGCTGGTCGTGGCTGCGGGTGACCGGTTCGGTGGGTCCGCTCGGCATCGCCACCGCGGTGCTGTGGCTCAGCATTATCGTGCTGCTACCACTGGCCGCGCTCACCGTCACCTCATTCGACGACGGCTGGTCCGGATTCTGGGATGCCATCACCGCGCCCGCCGCCATCGATTCGCTGCGCATCACCGTTGTCGTCTCGGTGGTGGTCGCGGTCATCAATGTGCTGATGGGCACGCTCATCGCCTGGGTTCTGGTGCGCGACGAATTCCCGGGTAAGAGCATCGTCAACGCGCTCATCGATCTGCCGTTCGCACTGCCGACCATCGTCGCCAGCATTGTGCTGCTGTCGCTGTACGGGCCGCAGAGTCCGATCGATATCCACCTCAACGCCACCCAGCCCGGCCTGGTCGTGGCATTGGCGTTCGTCACATTGCCGTTCGTGGTCCGCTCGGTGCAGCCGGTGCTCATCGAGGCCGACCGCGAGGTCGAGCAGGCCGCGCTGTCCCTCGGCGCGGACAACTGGACCACCTTCCGCCGCATCGTCCTACCGACCCTCGCACCCGCCATCATCAGCGGCGGCGGTCTCGCCTTCGCCCGTGCGATCGGCGAATACGGTTCGGTGGTGCTGATCGGCGGCGCCATCCCGCGCAAGACCGAGATGGCCTCGCAGTACATCCAGAAACAGATCGAGATCGACCGGCCGGTGAATGCGGCCGCGGTTTCGGTCGCGCTGCTGGCCGTATCGTTCGCGACCCTGCTGGTGCTGCGGCTGTGGGCCGAGCGCACCGCACGCAAGGAGCAGGAGGCGCGATGAATCTGTCCTGGCCGACCCGTATCTCGCTGCGCACCGTTGCGCTGGGCTACCTGTTCGTACTGCTGGTGCTGCCGCTGATCATCATTCTGTGGCGCACCTTCGAAAAGGGGATCGGTGCGTTCATCGACTCGATCTCCACACCGGCGGCGATCTCGGCATTCCAGCTGTCGATCCTCATCGTGGCGATCGTGGTCCCGGTGAACGTCGTCTTCGGCATCGTTACCGCAATTGCCCTGGTACGCGGCAAGTTCCCGGGCCGCACCCTGGTGCAGGGCATCGTGGATCTGCCCTTCGCCGTCTCGCCGGTGGTGGTCGGCGTCGCGCTGATCCTGCTGTGGGGTGCGGACGGCTGGTTCGGCGGACTGGAAGACTTCGGCTTCAAGGTGATCTTCAACCTGCCCGGCATGGTGATCGCCACCATCTTCGTCACGTTGCCGTTCGTGGTGCGCGAGGTCGAGCCGGTGCTGCACGAGATCGGCGATGATCAGGAGCAGGCCGCTGCGACCCTCGGAGCCTCGCGCTGGCAGACGTTCTGGCGGATCACCCTGCCCGCCATCCGCTGGGGCCTGACCTACGGTGTGGTGTTGACCGTTGCGCGCGCACTCGGCGAATTCGGCGCGGTGATCATGGTGTCCTCGGCACTGCCGGGTAAATCGCAGACGCTGACGCTGCTCGTACACGGTCGATACATCAACGACCACAACACCTTCGGCGCCTACTCCGCCGCCACCCTGCTGATGGGCCTGGCCCTCGTAGTCCTTCTGTTGATGACCCTCCTCGAACGTAAGCGGGGCACCAAGTGATCACCGTGACCAATGCAAAGAAGAACTACGGTTCCTTCGCTGCCCTGAACGATGTCAGTATCGATATCCCGTCCGGGGAGCTGACCGCATTGCTCGGCCCGTCGGGTTCGGGCAAATCGACCCTGCTGCGCTCGATCGCGGGCCTGGAGTCGCTGGATTCCGGCGTCGTCGCCATCGCGGGCAGCGATGTCACGCATGTGCCGCCGCAGAAGCGCGATATCGGCTTCGTATTTCAGCACTATGCCGCGTTCAAGCACATGACCGTGCGCGATAACGTCGCCTTCGGACTCAAGATCCGCAAGCGCCCCAAGGGGGAGATCGCCAAGCGCGTGGACGAACTGCTCGGCATCGTCGGCCTCGACGGCTTCCAGCACCGCTATCCGGCCCAGCTCTCCGGCGGCCAGCGCCAGCGCATGGCACTGGCACGCGCGCTCGCCGTCGACCCGCAGGTGCTGCTGCTCGACGAGCCCTTCGGCGCCCTCGATGCCAAGGTGCGCGCCGATCTGCGCACCTGGCTGCGCCGCCTGCACGAGGAGGTCCACGTGACCACCGTGCTGGTCACCCACGACCAGGAGGAGGCGCTCGACGTCGCCGACCGGATCGCGGTGATGAACAAGGGCCGCATCGAACAGGTCGGCAGCCCGGAGGATGTCTACGACCGTCCCGCCAACGAATTCGTCATGTCCTTCCTCGGCGCGGTGGCCCGGCTCAACGGGCATCTGGTGCGTCCGCACGATATTCGGGTCGGCCGTGACCCCAGCATGGCGCTGGCCGCGCACGAGGGCACCGCGGAATCGGCGGGTGTCACCCGCGCCACCGTGGAACGCGTTGTACATCTGGGTTTCGAGGTGCGCGTGGAACTGCGCAATGCCGCCACCGGCGATCTGTTCGCCGCCCAGGTGACCCGCGGCGACGCCGAGGCATTGCGGCTCAGCGACGGGGAAACCGTCTATGCGCGGGCCACTCGCATTCCGGAACTGCCTGCCGGATAGGGGCGAATTCGACTCCGCTTTATCGGCCGGATTTCCGTGTGGGCGAAATCTATACCCATTTATGGCGTGTCGAAACCGAACTCCGGTTTCAACTTCTCATATCGTGCTGAATGCGAAACACGCGCTAGTGGGTTCCGGTGGGTTATCGGAACGCTATCCGAAGTGAGCTATTCGCAATGGTCGTCGAACGCGGCCCGGATAACCGATATCCGGCCGCCCGATCGCAGCCTGCTCGACCTGCTGTCGGTGGGTCAGGGCTCACGACGCAGGTCGTGTGCAGGTGGCGAGGAGTTGATCGATCGCCATGTCAATTCGAAGTCAGTTATTTCCCGCGCTGGCCATTGCCAGTGCCGCGGTGATAATCCAATCCGGTTCGGCCACGGCCGCACCACCACCCGGAACGCCTGCAGTGCGCGCACCGGATGGGTCGGTGATCATCGTGGTTCCTGTGGATTCACCCGAAGTGGCCGTGCAGAGCCCGGAATCGGTGGGGAAGCCGATCCCGAACTCCGCTACCAGCCGCACCCTCGCGCAGTTGCTGCCTTACGGAATCGTGGGTGATCAACTGCATTTCACGCCGAATCCGGAGCAGTGGGATAACGCGCGAACGATTGTCGGGGTGGTCCAGCGCCGCAGCATGCCCGCCTATGCGGCGGTCGTCGCACTGGCCACCGCACTACAGGAATCGATGCTGCGCAACCTGACGGAGCCGGTCGATCACGACTCGCTCGGGCTGTTCCAGCAGCGTCCCTCCGCGGGTTGGGGTACGCCGGAACAGCTCATCGATGCGCGCTACGCGACCGCGCGATTCCTGGACGCATTGCTGGTCAACGCGCCGGACTACCTGGCGATGCCGCTGTGGCAGGCGGCGCAGGCCGCGCAGCGTTCCGGCGTTGCGGTGGCGTACGCGCGGTGGCAGGAACAGGCTGCGCAGATGGTGCTGCGGTTGCTCGGGCCGGAGCAGGGACCGGTGCCGCGCGCGGCATACGCGGCGAATGCTCAGGCGGTGCTGCAATGTTGCTGATCAGTCGCCAACAGCCGCAAAGGTTTTGTTTTCCCGCACCGGAATCGGACACGAATTCCGGTGCGGGGGGTCGGAACTCGGGCGAGTGCGAGATTCGATCGCGGCGCCTTGGCGTGCACGGACTGGTCAGTATCGATGAGCCTCGCCAACCCGCTCGTGGCGGCTGTCCGGCAACCATTGATCAGGGGAGCTGCAAGGAGGTGTTTGTGCATGTAGAAACGTGTGGCGATAGCTGAGATGGCGGAGTCGGCATTGGCCGGCGAACGCTATCGGGTCATCGTTGAATTTCGGCGCGCCGTAATGGGATCCGACCATGATCGCCGCGCGCGTGGCCACCTTGCAGCTGAGCCGGGTTCGGTGCTTTGCTGTGCAACCTGTGTCAGTACCGGCGGCATGCGGACAACCGTATGTCCGGTGGTTGGCAGGCGGGTCGCGGAGTGGTTGCGTGAATAGGGTTCGAAGCAAATCGGCTCGGCGATCAGAGGATTGCGATGGCGGTTGGTCTTGGTTTGAGCATCGGCACGGTGAACACGGTTTCCGCGCTCGCGGAGGAGGGTTCGGCCAAGGCTCCCCCGGGGCGCCGCTCCGCCGCCGAGTGCTCACCCGCCATCACCCGTCGCACCACCCTCGCCTTCGACAGCACCGGCATGGCCCGAGTCGGCATGATTCCGCGGCACGGGCGCGCGATCGCCGAATTCGCCGACCTGGGTCAGTGCAAGGCCACGCGGGCAAGGGTCGGGCATCGGGCGCTGACCGCCGCCGATCTGATCGCGGTCGTGGCGGACTGTCTGATCACCGAGGCGCGCCGCGATCGCCGGGCGGCCGATGCCGGGGTCACGCTGACACATCCGGCGGGCTACTCCGAGGGGCAGGTGGGGGAGCTGCGCGCGGCATTGGACGCGATCGGCCTGGGGCAGGTCGCGCTGGTCGCCGAACCCGTCGCGGCGGCGACCTGGCTGGAGGTCGAACGCGGTCCGCTGATGCCGGGCCTAGCCCTGGTTTATGACCTGGGTGGTGCCAACCTCGATATCACTCTGGTGCGGGTCGGGCCGGGTTGTCCGCGCAATCCGATCGTCGGGGTGCCGATTCGTTCATCGGAATTCGGCGGCCGTGCCTTCGGCGCGCTGGTCGCCGCGCGGGCCGGGAGTAGCACCGCCGCGGCCGCTATCTCCAGTGCGACCGCCGATGAGTTGCGGGCCATCCACATTCGATCCTCGCTGGAGTTGGTGTACCGCTGCCTCCGCATGGCCGATGTGACCATGGCCGATGTGGACTGTGTCCTGGTGGTCGGCGGTGCTGCCCGCCCGGTCGAGGTGTCCCAGGTGCTCGCCGGTGAACTCGCGCGTCCGGTGATCACGGCGCCGGATCCGGAGCGCACCATCGCCGACGGCGCCGCCATCATGGCGCGTCGCGCCGCCGCTGCGGCGGAGGAGGCGGCCGGACATCACCGCCGACGCAGACATCCGGGCGCGCACCGCAGAGCGACGGCGCGGGCCCTCTTACTTTCCCGGCGCACCAGGCGCCGCTTGACCCGGGTGGCGATCGCGGCGGGAATGTCGGCCGCTGGGGTAGCGCTCGCGCTGGTGCTGCCCGCCGACACGGTGGTCGCGGGGCTGTCGCAGCTCGGGCTGCGGTAGCGGCATCCCCGGCGGCGAGCCGCACCGTCGCCGGGGATGCCGATTATGTGCCAGGTTGACGTAACTCCTCGTAGGTGTAACTATGGGATACAGTAAATGTGTTCCACGAGGAGAGGCAGTGACGACGATGTCTACAGCCGTGACGCCCGCAGTCGATCCCGATCTGGCGAAGGCGCAGGAGTATGCCGCCAAGCTGCTGCTGCTCTCCGAGGGCTCGGTGAACAAGCACTTCGACCCCTTCGAGGACATCGACTGGGACAACCCCGACTTTGCCGCCGATGCCGGAGAAGAGCGCTGGGTCCTCCCGGTATCCGGTGATGCGCTCGGTCGCCACCCCTGGTACCAGGCGCTGCCGCTCGACCGGAAGATCGCCATCGGCAAGTACCGCCAGGCCAATGTCGCCAAGGTCGGTCTGCAGTTCGAATCCATCCTGATCAGCGGCATGGTGACGCACAGCTTCGGCCTGCCCAACGGCTCGCCCGAGTTCCGTTACTGCTCCCACGAGATGATCGAGGAGCACAACCACACCCTGATGTTCCAGGAGATGGTCAACCGGATCGGGATCGATGTCCCCGGTATGGGCCCGCTGGTGCGCAAGTTCAAGTACATCGGCGCGCCGGTGGCCGCGCTGTTCCCGAATCTGTTCTTCATGGCCGTACTCGCGGGCGAGGAGCCGATCGATCACATTCAGAAGGCGATTCTGCGCTCGGGTGAGGAAGTGCATCCGATCATGCGTGGCGTAATGGCCATCCATGTCGCCGAGGAGGCACGCCACATCTCCTTCGCGCACGAATTCCTGAAGCAGCACGTGCCCGATGCGAATGCGTTCAACAAGCTGGTGCTCTCGGTCGTCATGCCGATCGTCATGTGGATTCTCGGCCGCTCCATCTACACACCGCCCCGATCGTTCTTCCGGGAGTTCGATATCCCGGATGCGGTGCGCAAGGAACTGTTCTACGGGTCGGAGCAGGCCAAGCAGGAGTTCAGCGATTTCTTCGGCGATGTGCGCACGCTGGCCCATGACATCGGCCTGATGAACCCCATCGGCAAGGCGGTGTGGAAGCTGCTGAAGATCGACGGCCACACCACCCGCTACCGCTCCGAGCCGTTGCGCGCGGCGAAGGCTGGCTGACGTGCCCTACGTCGTCACGCAGTCCTGTTGTAGCGACGCGTCCTGCGTATACGCCTGCCCGGTCAACTGCATTCATCCCACGCCCGATGAGCCGGACTTCCTGACGGCGGAGATGCTGTACGTGGACCCGCAGGCGTGTGTGGACTGCGGTGCCTGCGCCACGGCGTGCCCGGTGGATGCCATTACCTCGTCGAAGAAGCTGACCGACGAGCAGAAGCCGTTCATCGAGATCAATGCCGACTTCTATCGCCAGACGCGACCGCGACCGCTACTCGCGAAGCCGGTGCCCGCGGCCGAGATCCACACCGAGCGCCAGCCGCTGCGGGTGGCGATCATCGGATCGGGGCCCTCGGCCATGTATGCGGCCGATGAATTGCTGACCCAGCCCGATGTCACTGTGACGGTCTTCGACCGACTTCCGGTACCCCATGGGCTGGCCAGGTACGGCGTCGCACCGGACCATGCCAAGACCAGGCAGGTCAATAAGCTCTTCGACATCATCTCGGCGCAGCCCGGTTTCGGGTCGTATCTGAATGTCGAAGTGGGCAAGCATATTTCGCATGCCGAACTGCTCGCGCACTTCCATGCGGTCATCTACGCGGTCGGCGCGTCCTCGGATCGCAAGCTCGACATCCCCGGAGAGGGGGTGGCGGGCAATGTATCCGCCACCGACTTCGTCGCCTGGTACAACGGACATCCCGATCACGCGGGGCGCACCTTCGATCTGTCGCATCGCCGGGCCGTCATCGTCGGCAATGGCAATGTGGCCCTCGATGTGGCGCGCATTCTGGCCAGTGATCCGGAAGTGTTGGCGGGTACCGATATCGCACCTTATGCGCTGAAAGCCTTGCGGGAGAGCAAGATCGAGGAAGTGGTCATCCTCGGTCGCCGTGGTCCGGCCGAATCCGCCTGCACCGTCCCGGAGCTCGTCGGTCTGCTCGGCGCCGATGTCGATATCGCCATCGAAGGTGAGCTGCCGGAGTTGACGGAGGGACTGCCGTTCCAGGTCGAGCAGAAGCTGCGGCTGCTGCGCTCCGTAGCGACTGCTCGCAGGTCGCTCGAAAGGGTCGGAGTTTCCGAGCGGCCCTTCGGCGCGCGCAAGCGGATCGTCTTCCGGTATCTGGCCACGCCCACCGAGATTCTCGGCGCCGATGCGGTGACCGGTATCGAAGTGAGCCGCAATGTCCTCGTCACCGATCCGGACGGTCGCGTGCGTGCCGTCGCGACAGAGGAGACCGAGCGGCTGGATGCCGGGTTGGTGCTCACCTCGGTCGGTTATCGCGGTATGGTATTGCCCGGCTTACCATTTGATGAACAGGCCGCCGTTATCCCGAACCGCAATGGTCGGGTGCTCGAGCAGTCCGGCGGCGCGGTGCTGCCGGGTACGTATGTCACGGGCTGGATCAAGCGCGGCCCCACCGGGTTCATCGGTACCAATAAGTCCTGTGCGCAAGAGACTGTTCGGCAGCTGGCCGACGATTTCAATGCGGGGCGGTTGCGTGAACCCGTCGGCGGCGCGACGGACTTCGACCACTTGGTGCGCGGCCGTCGGCCCGCGGTGGTGGCCAGTGGTCCCGTGGTGCGGACCGGTAGGGTGCGCCGCCTGCTCGCCCGCGTGTGAGCGGTCGCGGCGCATTCGCGCCGATGACGCATTGGTGATGCGTAACAGTTCTTGCCCCCCGCCGACATGACATGTGCGAGGTAGGGTCCGAGGGATGATCGGCACCTCGGCGTTCGGGCATGCGATGAGGGCGTGCGCCGCGCCGAGGTGCCGGTTGGCGAATTATTTGGCGGTAAACCCGCCATCGATCGCGAGCGCCGCGCCGGTGATGAAACTGGCCTCATCGCTGAGCAGATAGGCGCAGAAGGATGCGATCTCCTCCGGCTTGCTGATCCGGCCGAGTGGATGCAGTGCGGCGATGGCGGCCGCACCCTCCGGTGTCGCACCCATCGAATTGCGGAATGCCGGAGTGTCGACCGCGCCGGAGACCAGCGCGTTCACCCGCACGCCCTGGTCGGCGGCCTCCAGCGCAACCGCACGGGTCAGCCCGACAACACCGTGTTTGGCCGCCACATACGGCGCCACCGAACCCATGCCGACCACGCCCAGATTCGAGGCGTTGTTGAGAATTGCGCCGCCACCCGCGGCGACAATGGCCGGAACCTGGTGCCGCAGACCGTAGAACACGCTGGTCAGGTTGAGTTCGAGATCGGCGCGCCAACCCGCCTCGTCGATCTGTGCTATCGGGCCGAAGGCATTGACGGCACCCGCGTTGTTGAAGGCCGCGTCCAACCGTCCGTATTCGGTGAGCGCCGCCTGCGTCAGTCGGGCCACGTCGTCCTCGACGGTGACATCGGTCGGCACGAAGACCGCCCGGCCTCCCGTCGCGCGGATATCGGCCGCGAGCTGTTCACCCGCGTCCTTGCCACGAGCGCCGAGCACCACCGCCGCGCCCTCGGCCGCCGCCCGCAGCGCCACTGCCTTGCCGACACCCGAACTCGCTCCGGTGATCAGCACGACCTTGTCCGCGAAACGTGTAGACATCGTTTTCGTTTTCCCTTCTCGTCCTTGCGATTTCATGTTCGATGAGGTGGGCGGGGTCTCGGCCCGGCCGCGCGCTTCGTCATCGCTCGACCCAGTCAAGTCGTTGGCGGATCATGCTGCTGGCGTAAAACAGTCATGGCGTTTGATGCGTCATGATTAGCGACGCGGGGGGCGGCCATGCAATGAAATGCCTAGTGCTGGCAACTCTTCGGTTACCGACCAGTCGGTGTGTGTTGTCGCTTCTGCGCGGTTTCGATGATCGTCTATTGCGCATGGGTCTATCGAGGTCGTCGGTTGGGTTACTGGGGGGTAGCGGAACCTGGCCTACCGCAGTGAAATCGGGTATTGGTTGCGAAACGCCGATCGTCCAGGGGACTTAATTGCGTTTGTTCGAGCCGATTAGCTGGGAGTTTGAATCTTCATCAACGGAAGTCGAACGTTTCATATCAATTAGGCATCCCATCCGATCCGATAGCAGCTAACCTGTGGGAGCTGTTTGGGAAGCGACCGCGGCCACATGGATCTCCTATGTGATGGACGTGGTCTCGGTGCGTTGACGGGATAGCGAATGACGACAGGTCTGGGTTTCAGCATCGGTTCAGTGAACTCGATATCCGCCATGGTGACCGGTGGGCGATCATGGTCATCGGTGCGGACGCGCCGCACGGCGGTGGCATTCGACAGCGCGGGTGGCATCCGGATCGGTGGGATCCCCCAATTCACCATGGCGGTAACGGATTTCGCCGATCTGGCGCGGGACCCGGAGCCGATGATCGTGGGTGGCCGACTCTGGTCGCCTGCGAACCTGGTCGCCGCGGTGGTGAACGGCCTGCTCGAATCGTTCCCGCCGACCGCGGGTGCGGTAGCGACCTATCCCGCATGCTATTCCGATAAGCAGCTGTCGCTGCTGCGACAGGCGCTCAACTTGGCCGGGGCCGCGGATGTGATGCTGGTACCCGAACCCGTCGCGGCCGCGGAGTGGCTCGAACACGAGCGCGGGCCGCTGGAGTCGGGTTTCGTGCTGGTCTACGATCTCGGCGGGGCCAGCCTCGACGTCTCGATGGTCCGGGTCGGACCGGACTGGGACGATCATCCGATCGTCGGAAGGTCTATGCGCTCCTACGATTTCGGCGGCCGTCCGCTCGGTTCGATGATCGCGCGGTACGCGCGGGTCGCCACGCCCGGCGATAACGGGTCGATGCTGCAGATGACCTCGATCGTCGATATCGGGGGGCTACGCACCCAGCACATCCGGGATTCCTTCGACGTGGTCCGCGAGTGTGTGGAATCGACGGGACGCAGCCTGTCCGATGTCGACTGCATCCTGCTGGTCGGCGGCGCGACCCGTCCCGTCGAGGTCGCGCGCACCATCGCCGAACTCGGGCGTCCCGTGGTGATGTCGACCGATCCGGGCCAGACCGTCGCCGTTGGCGCCGCCGGCTATGCCGCCCGCAACTTCGCCTCGGTGTCGACGGGCGGTCGGCATCGGGCCCCGAAGGTCGCCGTATTCTCCAGTGCCGCAGTGGCATCCGCAGTGGCGGTATCGGCCGTCACGGTATTCGGCGGCCCGACCATCCCGGAGGGGCCGTCCCTGGTCGACGCTTTCCCGCATGGTCGGCACCCGATGGACAACCTGCTGTTCGAACCCCATATCGAGGCGCTGGCCGATGCCGGTTCCGCGGTATCCAGGGCCGTCGACTGGGCGAGCAATGCCGCGGGCTTCGGCTACTCGGGTCGGCCCGCCTACGGGATCGCGCCGGTAGACCACGTGACAACGATCGGTCCGTCGGTGGCCGAGGCGCACTGGGGCAGCCACCAGAATCCGCGAAGTGGGCCGATGCAATCCGAGGGTGGCACCTATGCCAACCCGGCCCAGTTCTTGAACCCCTTACCCTTCGTCCAAACCCCGCAACCTGCCCCCGAGCTGCCCGCCATCCCCGCGGCTCCCATGCCCATCCCACGCGTGAGCATTCCGGGATCCGTTCCCGCCCCGAACAATTCGGTCCCCACCGCCCCCACATCGCCGCCCACCGGTGGATCCGGTACCACGACTCCCGGCACCGGAACCGCAGGCACGCACGTCGGCGACATCCCGACTTCCGGCGGTCCTGCAACAGGCACCCCGTCGGGCCAAACCCCCTCCGGAACCGCGACTCCGGGTGGAACGTCCTCCGCGGACAGTTGGTCCGGCACCGCGTCGGGAAATACGCACGGGAGTACTTGGGGCGGTACGTCTTCGAACGGTTCGAACGGGACGACACCGGGCGGATCTACGAACGGATCGACGAGTGGTACCTCCGGTCCGACCGGCAGTGGTACGTCAGGCGGTTCGACCAGTGGAAGCACATCGGGTGGCTCTGCAAGCGGCGGCACCTCGAGTGGTTCGAACAGTGGTCATACCCCGGGTGGTTCGAACGGCGATGGTACCCAGGGGGGTTCGAACAGCGGTCACACCTCGGGTGCCCCCGGTAGTTCGAACGGTGGTGGTACCTCGGGGGCTGCGAATAGTGGTCGTGCCTCGGGTGACTCGGGTGGTTCGGATAGCGGTGGCGCCTTGGGTGGTTCGAATGGCGGTGGTGCGTCGGGGGCTGCGAATAGCGGTCATACCTCGGGTGCCCCCGGTGGTTTGAATGGCGGTGGTGCGTCGGGGGCTGCGAATAGCGGTCGTACCTCAGGTGGCTCGGGTGGTTCGGATAGCGGTGGTGCCTCGGGTGGTTTGAATGGCGGTGGTGCCTTGGGTGGTTCGGATGGTGGTGGTGGCTCAGGTGGTTCGAACGGTGGTGCGTCGGGGGCTGCGAATAGCGGTCATACCTCGGGTGCCCCCGGTGGTTTGAATGGCGGTGGTGCGTCGGGGGCTGCGAATAGCGGTCGTACCTCAGGTGGCTCGGGTGGTTCGGATAGCGGTGGTGCCTCGGGTGGTTTGAATGGCGGTGGTGCCTTGGGTGGTTTGAATGGCGGTGGTGCCTTGGGTGGTTTGAATGGCGGTGGTGCCTTGGGTGGTTTGAATGGCGGTGGTGCCTTGGGTGGTTTGAATGG
>NZ_JBEXUI010000019.1:142786-161255 GCF_040614395.1 Nocardia sp. NPDC005998
GCGGTGGTGCCTTGGGTGGTTTGAACGGCGGTGGTACCTCGGGGGGGTCGAGCAGCGGTCATACCTCGGGTGGTTCGGGTGGCTTGAATGGCGGTGGTGCCCCGGCTGGTTCGAACAGCGGTCATACCTATGGCGGCTCGACGAGCGGCGGTACCTCAGGTGGTCCAACCAGTGGCGGCGGCATGTCAGGCGACTCAACCGGGGGTACCTCTTCCAATAGCACCCCATTCGGCGGAACCTCCTCCGCCGGTTCGACATCCGGCGGCAGCAGCTTCGGCGGCAGCTTGCCGGGCGGTTCCACGTCGGGCGGGTTCGGCGGCGGGGGTGGAGCCCACAGCGGCGGAAGCGCCGGAGGCAGCGGCCACATCGGTGGAAGCGGCAGAGCCCACAAGTAACCATCGCGCCCACCTCCGCCCCAAACCGAAACTCCCACCCCAAGCGACATCGCCCCCAAACCCCATCCCCCCCAACATGGACCAGCGCTCACCATGCTCTGGTGCGGGCAAACGCCGAGAGCGCGCCTGCACCAACGCATTTTCGGCTGATTCGGACCGGTTTAGTTTGTATGACACGGAGTGTCATAGCGATGCACAATGGGTTGGTGGTCGATGGGGGTCCTCAGCTCATTGCGCTGGATATTGATGGGACG
Organism: Nocardia sp. NPDC005998; assembly: GCF_040614395.1. NCBI lineage: Bacteria > Bacillati > Actinomycetota > Actinomycetes > Mycobacteriales > Nocardiaceae > Nocardia > Nocardia sp. NPDC005998. The sequence continues at coordinate 143,436 of NZ_JBEXUI010000019.1, forward strand.
TTGCTGGTGCCGGGGGCGGCGATCAGTGCGCGGGTGGTCGATGCTGTGCGGGCTGCGGTGGCGGCGGGTGCGCATGTTGTCGTGACTACGGGGCGGACGTTGATGACTACGCGTCCGGTGCTGGAGGAGCTGGGTCTGGTCGAAGGACATGCGTTGTGCTCCAACGGTGCGGTGCACATCGATGTGGCGAAAGGGGAGCCGGTGGCCGTGCAGACATTCGATCCGGGACCGGCCGTCGCCGCCTTGCGCGCGCTGTTTCCGGAGATGATCTTCGCGGTGGAGAAGGTCGGTGTCGGCACCTGGGCCACCGGGGTCAGTCCGGGCGAATTCTCCATCGGTGAATACGTTCTCGTCGATGACGGTGCACTGAGCAGTGAGCCGACGCCGCGACTCAACGGCTGGTGGCCCGAGGGTTCCCTCGAGGAGATGTTGCGGCTGCTCGCCCAATTGCACGTACCCGGCGCGAGCTGGGTGCACGGCGAATTCGGCCCGTGGCTCACCGTTTCGCGGCGCGGTGTCTCCAAGGGCTGGGCGCTGGAGCGCCTACGCACCGCACTCTGCATCCCCCACGCCGCCACCCTCGCCATCGGCGACGGCTACAACGACCGCGAAATGCTCCACTGGGCAGGCCATTCCGTAGCAATGGCAAACGCCCCACACGAAGTCCGCAACTGGGCACACGAAGTAGCCGACGACGTAACCGCCGACGGCGTAGCCAAAATCCTAGAACGCTGGTTCACCCCCTAACCCCACCCACCCGGTTAGGCGGGGTGGGTTTTGGTCAAGATGTCGAGGTAGTGGGGGTTTTGCATGATGCCGAGGATGTTGCCGAAGGGGTCTGTTACGGATGCTGTGATGAAGGTTCCGTCGCCGTGGGGGGTGATGGGGGAGTATTCCTTGGCTCCGAGTGCCAGGAGGCGGTTGAAACTCTGGTGGAGGTCGTCGACGTGCCAGTGGAGGATGGCGCCGCCTGGTTGGTTCTGGGCGGCTGCGGGTGCGAATTTGCGGTTGATGATTCCGAGTTCGTGTTGGTAGTCGCCGATGCGGAATTCGTAGTATCCGCCGGGGACGGCGTAGTAGGGGGCGAAGCCGAGTACTTCGGTGTACCAGCTCTTCGCGGCCTCGAGGTCGTCGGCATAGAACGAAACGGTGGCCATTCCTCGCAACATGTTGGTCTCCTCTGATCGGGTTTTGTTTGCCTTGTGCGATCCATCTTTCCGCGCAAAGTGCTCATCAAATGAGCACTTTTTTCGGCAGAATTGTGTGCATGCGAGCGGACCGATTGGTGGCGACCCTTTTGTTGATGCAGACGCGGGGACGGGTGACTGCCGCCGAGATCGCCGCCGAACTCGAGGTATCGGTCGCGACCGCGCGCCGCGATCTGGAGGCGCTATCGGCCGCGGGTGTTCCGGTCTATCCGCAGCCGGGGCGCGGCGGCGGCTGGTCGCTGGTCGGCGGCGCGCGGACCGATCTCAGTGGCCTGACCGAACCGGAGGCCCGCGCGCTGTTCCTGCTGGCCGGACCGTCCGCAAGCGCGGTGCCCGAGGTGAAGTCGGCATTGCGAAAGCTGGTGCGCGCCTTGCCACAGACCTTCCGCACCGATGCCGAGGCCGCGGCCGATGCGGTGGTTATCGATCCCGCGCGCTGGGGTGAGCACGATCAGCAGCGGCCGAAACTCGTGGATCTGCTGCAGCGCGCGGTCGTCGAACGGCGCAAGGTACGCATGGAGTACGAGCGGGCAGGGGAGCGCAGCCAGCGCAGCGTCGACCCGTGGGGCCTGGTCGATAAGGATGCCGTCTGGTACCTCGTGGCTGGCACCGATCGCGGTCGCCGCACCTTCCGCGTCGATCGCATCGTGGATGCCGCGATCACCGACGAAATCGCCCATCGCCCAGCAGATTTCGATCTGTCGACAGTATGGGAAGAGGTGGTCGGCGAGGTCGAGCAACGCCGCGCCGCAACTTCGGCCACCGCACTCATCGCGCCGCGACTCCTGCCGATCCTGCGCAAGCAGCAGGGCCGACACTGCGAGGTGGACGGCCCGGTCGCCGACGGTCGTATGCAGGTCCGCGTCACTGCTCCGACGCCGCGCATGATCGCGCAGCAATTGGCGGGCTGGGGCGCCGAAATCGAGGTGCTCGCACCGCGATCGGTGCAGGCGGAGCTGGCCGTCCTCGGTGCTGAACTCGTCGACCGATATGGCGAGTGATGGGCGCGATGGTCGAGTCTTGCAGAACGAGTCGTGCACGGCGAATTATCACCGTGCGAGCCTCCTTGCTATCGCATAAACAGTCCGCTATGAACTGAGATCGGCTGGTTCCCGATGAATCGGCCGGTCGATTGGTACGGCGTTCGAGTGATTCGGGATCGGGGAGGAGTGGGTAAGCATATGGTCCGTCGGACCTTCAAGAACGCAGGCCGCAAGATGATCGCCGGAATGCTGCCGCTGGCAGTGGCGGTCACATTCGCCGGGGTGGCTTCGGCCGACCCGGGAACCGCCCCTGTGCAACAGACACCGGCCGCGGTAGTGCAGCTGGTCGCGGAGTCGGCTCCGATCCTCGAGCCGGTCGCGGCAGGGATCCCGCTGCAGAATGTCGCAACCAACCCGGATGCGGAGAACCACGATCCGCTGGCCAACGGAGCCGCCGCCGGCGCGCTCGCGGGCGCCGCCGGTTCGGGAGTTCTCGGTGCTGCCGCGTGCCTGCCCGGATTGATCGTCATGGCGATTCCGTGCGGTATCAGCAGTGCGATCGCCGGTGCGCTGTGGGGCACGGTCTTCGGCCTCCTGGTCGGCGTCATCGACCCGGATGCGGTGCCGCAGGTGCTGCCCTGACCGGGGTCTATCGAGAAGAACACCACCGGGCCGCGCCCCGAGCAGATCTGCTCGGACGCGGCCCGGTGCCTGTCAGTGTGCCGGTGCGCGCGTAGGCAGACGCTCGGCCAAAGCGCGGACCATCTCGGTGGCCACCACCGCATGTCCGCTCATGGTGAAGTGAATGAGGTCTGCGCTCATGACCTCGGGGCGCAGTCGCAGCGGATGATCCCAGAACTCCACCAGGATCGCGTCATAGCGCACGGCCAGTTCGCGCACGATGTCATTGAGCGCCGACATCCGCTCCCGCATCGGCCGCATCGGCGCCATCCGCTCCGCTTCCCACACATCGGCGAGGGTGAATGTGCTGATCTGGGCCCCGCTGCGGGCCAGTGCGGCGAACAGCGCGTCGAGGTTGGCGCGCAACTCGTCGAGGCTGCCGCCCGGTCCGAACAGATCGTTTCCACCGCAGCTCAGATGCACCAGGTCCGGGGCGAATTCGAGGACCAGTGGCAGTTGGTCGGCGCGCACCTGCGCGGATGTCGCGCCGATGCGGCCGGTATTCAGATATGCCAGTGCGGGATTCGTCGCCGTCAGTACCGCGGCGACGCGATCGGCCCACCCGACGGTGTCATAGCCGGGACTCGGGTCGCCGACGCCCTGGGCGATCGAATCCCCCAGCACCGCATAGCGCTGCCAAGGGGCATCGGCCAGCAGGTTGCGCGCCGCCGCGGCGGACAGCAGCATCGGATCACTGGCTTCGGTGCGAATATCATTGTGCGTCAAGGTAACTCCTAGGTCTGCGCGGGAACGGCGAGGGGCGGAACCGGGATGCGCGCCGGAATGGCCATTACCACCGCGGCCACGGCGCCGATGCCCGCACAGACGGCGAAAAGCGTATGGAAGGCGGCCAGCGCATCGTCGGCATCGGCGGCGAATACCGCGGCAAGTACCGCGACACCGAGCGCGCCGCCCACCTGCCTGGCGGTCAAATTCATTCCGATACCCGCCGCGAAGCGTTGCGGCGGAAGCGAACTCGCGGCCGCCGTACCGAGGACCGTGACGACAATGCCGACACCACCGCCGCCGAGCAGTCCGGCGGGCACCCAGGCCGACCACAGGGCCGGTGTCGCGCCGAAGGAATCGGTGCTCATCCAGACGGTGGTGCCGGTGTACATCAGCGCGCCGAGCACACCGAACCAGCGCCGGGTGGTCGGTGCCGTGATGCGCCCGGCGATGGTTGCGGTCACCATCGAGGACACCGCGCCCACGGTCAGCGCGGCCGCCGAACCGAGCACCGAATACTGCCAGATCGCATCGAGGAACAGCGGACCGGCGAGCAACCAGGCGAACATGGTCGCGCCGAAGACGAATGAGGCGGCATTGGCCAGCGCATAGGGCCTGCTCTGCCATAGCTCGACCGCGATGGCCGGATTGTGGTGGCGCGCCGAACGCAGCAGTGCCGCCAGGATCAGCACAGCACCGATGCCGAGTGCGGCGAGCGTACCGGGCGCGGTCCAGCCCCACCGCTGGCCCTCGGTGACACCGGCGACCAGACCGCCGAGGCCCAGGGCGATGGCAGCGGTCCCGAGCGGGTCGGGCAGTGCACTGCCCGGCTGTCGGGTATCAGGCACCGGAATGCCCAGCCCCGGCGCGATCAGCAGAATCGCCACCGGAATATTGATCACGAATACCGCCCGCCAGCCGAACGCCTCGACCAGCGCACCACCGATCGCCGGACCCACCACGGCGGCGAAACCGCCTGCGGCAGACCAGGCTCCGATGGCCGCGCCGATCTTCTCGCGCGGCGTGACGCTGAGCACCAGTCCCAGCGCGGACGGCACCATCAGCGCCGCCGTCGCACCTTGCAGCAGACGGCCGGCGATGAGCCAACCCGCGGTGGGCGCCAGCCCGCACAGCAGGGAGGTCAGCGCGAAACCCGCCAGTGCGATCAGGAACAGCCTGCGTCGTCCGAGGGTGTCGGCGAACCGGCCCGCCGGGGTGAGCAGGGCCGCGAAGGCGATCGCATATCCGCTGACGACCCAGGTGAGCGTGGTCGTCGCGGTATCGGGGAAGTCACGCGCGATGGATGGAAAGGCGATATTGACGACGGAGAGGTCGAGAAAGGCGATAAATGCCGCGCCGCAGGCGATTACGAGCGTTCGCACGGCGGCTTTCGCGGTCGGCGGACTATCGGTCCGCGTGGACACTTCGGTCATGGGGAGATCCTTCGGCAGGAGCAGCAAACAAAACGTACGATCGTTCGTGCAATTAACGTACGACCGTACGTTCGTATTTGCAAGCGCTGAATGGAAGAATGTGGTCATGGCCGAGTCGACGAGCGCCCCTGAGCAGGACCAACGCTTGGCGAAGGGGGCGCGATCGCGGGCATCGATCGCCAGACGCGCCGCCGATCTCGCCTCCGTCGAGGGGCTGACCGGCCTGAGTATCGGCAGGTTGGCCATCGATCTCGGCATCAGCAAGAGCGGCATCGCCACCCTGTTCGGCACCAAGGAGGCGCTGCAGGTGGCGGCGGTGAAGTCCGCCCGCGAGGCCTTCATCGACCGCGTCATTGCTCCCGCCATGACCGAACCGGGCGGCCTGACCCGCCTGCGCGCTCTCATGGACCGCTGGTTCGACCACATCACCGACCCGACCTTCCCCGGCGGCTGCTTCCGCGTCGCCACCATTGCCGAGTTCGACAGCAAACCGGGCCACGTCCGCGACGTGATTGCCGAGGACCATGCCGACTGGCTTACCTTCCTGGCCGAACAGCTTCGCCATGCCCAAGACGGGGGGCACCTCAACGGCCGCACCCCCGAAGCAGTTGCCTTCGAACTGGACGCCCTGCTCAGTGCCGCCAATACCGCTCAGCAAATGGGCGATGACCGCGGCGTCACCACCGCACGTGCCATTGTCGACGGCCTGCTCGCCTGAAGCGCAATAGCGCTGCAGTGCAACCGATTACAGCGCCTTCGTCGAGCCGGGTCAGGATCGGCGGATATCGCGAGGGGTCGCGCCGAAGCGGCGGCGGAAGGCGGTGCTGAAGGAGCTGGCGGAGCTGAAGCCGAGTCCGGCGGCGAGGGTAGCGATGCTCCAGTGGTGATACGTCGGATTCTGTAGCCGGGCGTGGGCGAGTCGCAGGCGTTCTTCCTTGATGAGTTCGCGAGGTGTGGTGCCGCCGTGTTGCAGTGCGAGTTGGACCTGGCGCAGCGACCAGCCGAGGGCGCGGGCGACGGCGGCCGGGGTCAGTTCGGGGTCGTGGGCATTGGTGCGAATGTAGTGGCGGACTCGGGATTCCACATCGGTGAGATGACAGTGTTCGGTGGGGTGGTCGCCGGCGATATGCATGCACAGCAGCTCGACCAGCCGCTCGGATACCGCGTCGAACTGGCTATGGGTGAGGGTGTCGCGCTCGGCGGCCAAGCTGGTGGCGAGGTCGGCGACCACCCGTCCGAGCCCCGAGGTGAGGTCCACCAGCGGTGCGGGTGGCGCGGCGCGGCCGAGGCGGTGGTCGATCTCGCCCCTCGGGATGGTCATGGTCAGGCCCTCGGTGCCGCTGACCTGGGTGATTGCGAATGGTTGGTCGATGGTCATCAGGCCGCCGATGCCGGGCGTCATGGGAACGTGCCGGTCGTCCTGCCAGATGGTGAGCTGTCCGGTCGTCGGCAGCATCAGCCGATAGTCCCCGTCGGCGTCTTCGCGCACATGTCTGGCAGTGCGGTAATAGGTGACGATATCGGCCTGCCAGGCGACGATTTGGTAATTGTCCGTGCGGCGCAGCGCCACCCGTCCTCGGAAGTCGCTCAGGCGGGGGAATGCGAAGCCCACGCGTCGGCAGTGGCATAGCTGGATCAGTTCGCCCCAGTAGTCGGTGCGCTCATGTGGCGCGACGGCGCTGGTGGTGCCGGTCTCGAACAGGTCGACCCCATCTTTCATCGGCATCATCTCCCGCCCATCGCGATCTATTGGCACGCCACATACCGGTTGGTTTGGCGCCTCCATAGAGTTGGCTCGATCCGCTGTGCGCTAAACGTGGTCCAGGACACCGACGACGTTGCGCTCGGCGAAAATTTTCCTGCGCTCACCGGCAATTTGAGCCCGCCGACCGCCCCTAGCATCGTGATCTCACGATCACAGCAATAGAGGAGTACTGCGTGAGCAACGCACTGAAGATTGTCGCGTCCGGTGTGGCCGCGGCCGGAATTGCCGCCGGAGCAGCGTTTTTCGTGCCCGGTACCGCCGCGGCGGCGACGTATGGCAATCAATGCGGTGCCGGATACAACGTGATCGATACCCACGATCTGCGTGGCGGCACGATCTTCCTCACCTATAACGGCGAGAAGAACTGCGTCGTCACCGTCCGGGACCAGCCGGGTGCCGCGGTGCGTATGGCGGCCGGACTGGAATTGTCCGAAGGGAAGAAGGACGTGACCATCGACGAGGGCCAGTTCACCGAATTCGCAGGGCCGGTTTACGTTTCGGCGAAGGGGCGCTGCATCGACTGGGGCGGAATCATCGGCGACGACAAGTGGCAGATCTTCAACGTGCACTGCCAGTGAGCCACTGAGTTTCTCGAAAGGTCATCATGCGCAAGACGAACAGGCTCCTCGCGGGAATCGCCATTGCCGTCGCCTCGATCGGAGGCACCGTCGCCACCGCCGCAACGGCCTCCGCCGAACGCGGCGAAAGTGGTTGCTTCTCTTATTCGTACGAGCCCGGCACCTTCACAACCACCGTCTACTACCACAACCGCTGCGAAGTAGCCCGCAAACTCACCATCTACCGCCAGAGCAACTCGCCCTGCAACGACGACAAGATCGAGCTCATCGTCGATGCCGGTGCGAAGGGTGATGAGGTAGTCCGCTGCGGCGATGTCACCCAAGTGATCGGTGAGTGACCGACTCGCTGTCCAGAACGTGGGCGGCGTCAGCAGTCCGACGCCGCCCACGGTCGGCTGACGGTGACCCCGTCACGCCCGAAATCGTATGCCGCGAGCGCCCGGTCGTAACGTCTATCGTTCTCTGAGGGGGACCGCGGTATAAGGCCGAAAACCGTCCCCGCCAGCCGATTCAGGAAGCGGTATGAGCGTCGGTGTCCGAGGCCGAGAATCCGGAACCGAATTCGTCCGCGGGCACTCAGGCGGACAGCGCCATGTCGTTCGCGATCGCGGCATCGTAGCGATCCCACACTACGTCGGTGAGCGCCGGATGCGGCCCGATAATGTCCGCGTGGACGAGCTCGGTCGCGGCGGCGATGAGGCGATCAGTGAGAAGTCCGGGTGCGAGGAACCAGGGCGCAATGAGCACGCGCTCGGCCCCGCGCGCATGCAGTCGAGAAATCGCCTGTGTGACAGTCGGTTCGGTGGTTGCAAAGCAGATCTCGGTACGCCATCCGGTCAAAGCTGCGAGTCGGCGGGCAACCCCGGCCGTGTGCGCGTTTGCCGCCGGGGACGACGACCCCACCGCTGCGACGGCGATCCCGATCCGGTCATTGCGACCGAACGCTTGCCGACCAGGGATGCGATCGGTATCGCGCTCGACCATCGCGCCGAGCACGCGATCCCGCAGTGCCTCGATCAGCTGCGGATCCGGCCCGAGCACCCCGGCTTGCGTCAGGCGCAGCTGCGGGTGCCGGGTACGGGCGGCAGCGAGCATTCCGGGCAGGTCTACGCGGGCGTGGAAGGCATTGCCGAGCAGCAGCGGAGTCACCACCGCATGGGTATATCGCTGTGCGGCAACGGCATCCACGACCTGTTCCACTGAGGGCGCATTCAGGTCGAGGAAGGCGAGTCGGACGTCGAGATCGGGCCTGGCCGCTGCGATGTCCGCGACCACGGCCGACATCGTCTCGGCCGAGCGCGGATCACGACTGCCGTGCGCAACTGCGATCAATACGGGCCGTTCGTCGCCGCGGTCCGGCCCGGACTGAAGCAGTTCGAGCTCCGCCCACATCGATCGATTGCTCGGCAACCGAGCAATCGAACCGATTCCGCCGGGCGAAGTCATCTCAGGCTCCGACCTCGACGGCGGTCAGCACATCGCCGACCAGACCGGCGGCCAGCGTATTGCCACCGGCCGGATCGATGAGCAGGAAGCTGCCGGTATGCCGGTTGACGCGGTAGTCATCGGCCGCGATGGGTTCGGCGACGCGCACCGAGATCCGGCCGATATCGTTGAGCTCCAACGACTCGGGATTCGGTGCCGCGGTCAGGTTCTGCTCGTCGAACCGCTCGACCAGCGCACCGACAATGGCCTGCGTGGTGCGCGTGCCGTGCTTGAGCCACAGGCGCGCGCCGGGACGCAGCGGCTTATCGCCGAGCCAGCAGACGGTCGCGTCGAACGAGTCGATCGGCTCCGGCGCATCGGTGGGCGAGGCGATGATGTCGCCGCGCGAGATGTCCACATCGTCGGCCAGGATCAGCGTGACGCTGCGGCCGACCTGTGCGACGGCGAGCTCACCATCGGGCGTATCGACGCGCTCGACGGTGGAGCGAATGCCCGAGGGAAGTACCACGATCTCATCGCCGGGCGAAACCGAGCCCGCCGCGATCTGGCCCGCATAGCCGCGGTAGTCCGGATATTCGGCGGTGCGCGGCCGGATCACATACTGCACCGGAAAGCGCAGGCCGATCGCGTGCGCGCCCGAGCTGTCGGCATCGACGGGCACCGATTCCAGGTGCTCGATCAGCGACGGCCCGTCGTAGTACGGGGTGTTCTCCGAACGCGACGCGATATTGTCACCGTGCAGCGCGGAGACCGGAATCCCAAGCACGTCCTCGCTCGACCAGCCGAGCGTGCTGGTGAGGGTGTTGAATTCGGCCGAGATCTGCGCGAAGACGGTCGCCGGATCGTCCACCAGGTCGATCTTGTTGACCGCGAGTACCAGCTTAGGCACACCGAGCAGCGCGAGCACCGCGGCATGCCGACGGGTCTGCTCGATGACCCCCTTGCGCGCGTCGACGAGCAGGATCACCAGCTGCGCGGTGGACGCGCCGGAGACGGTATTGCGGGTGTACTGCACATGCCCGGGGGTGTCCGCGAGCACGAAAGACCGCTTGGGCGTGGCGAAGTAGCGGTAGGCGACATCGATGGTGATGCCCTGTTCGCGTTCCGCGCGCAGCCCGTCGACGAGCAGCGAAAGATCCGGTGTGGCAAGGCCCTTGTCGACCGATGCGCGGGTGACGGCGTCGATCTGGTCGGCCAGTACGGATTTCGTGTCGTAGAGCAGCCGTCCGACCAGGGTGGACTTACCGTCGTCGACAGAACCGGCGGTGGCCAGCCTCAATAGGTCGGACATATCAGAAATAACCCTCTCGTTTGCGGTCTTCCATGGCGGCTTCGGACACTCGGTCGTCGCCACGGGTCGCTCCGCGTTCGGTCAAACGGGACGCGGCCACCTCGGCGAGAATCGCCTCGTTATCGGCCGCGTCGGAAAGTATTGCGCCGGTGGAGGATCCGTCACCGACGGTGCGATAGCGCACCGAACGGGTCTGCAGCACCTCACCGTCGCGTGGGCCGCCCCAGACGCCGGGCGTCATCCACATGCCGTCACGCTGGTACACCGGACGCTCGTGCGAGTAGTAGATGCTCGCCAGGTCGACATCCGCGCGGGCGATGTAGCGCCAGATATCGAGTTCGGTCCAGTTGCTCAGCGGGAATACCCGCACATGCTCGCCTGGAGCGTGCTTGCCGTTGTACAGGTTCCACAGTTCGGGCCGTTGCCGCTTCGGATCCCACTGCCCGAAGGCGTTGCGCAGTGAGAAGATCCGCTCCTTGGCGCGCGAACGCTCCTCATCGCGGCGGCCGCCGCCGAAGACCGCGTCGAAGCGGTGTTCGGCAATGGCGTCCAGCAGCGGAACGGTCTGCAGCGGATTGCGGATACCGTCCGTGCGCTCGGTCAGGCGACCGTCGGCGAGGTAGTCCTCGACCTTCGCGACATGCAGTCGCAGGCCGTACTTCTCGACCACCTTGTCGCGGAACTCCAACACCTCGGGCAGGTTGTGCCCGGTGTCGACGTGCAACAGTGCGAATGGCAGCGGTGCCGGCCAGAAGGCCTTGAGCGCCAGATGCAGCAGCACGGTGGAATCCTTGCCGCCGGAGAACAGGATCACCGGCCGCTCGAATTCGCCCGCCACCTCACGGAAGATATGGATCGATTCCGATTCGAGCGCCGCGAGGGTGTCGAAATCGGTGATACCAAGGGAACGTGTGCTGATGGTCTCGGTCATGCTGTGTCCTTCTTCGCATGCCCGAGGGGCCCTACGTGGTTACGCAGGCTGCCTCCTCCGGGCCCTGACTCGGTCATGCGGTGTGTAACCCGCATTCGGTCTTGGCGAGGCCAGCCCAGCGGCCGCTTCGCGGATCGGTTCCCGGCTCCGGCTTCCGTGTGCACGGAGCGCAGCCGATGGACGGATATCCCTCCTCCACCAGGGGATTGACGAGGATGCCGTGTTGTTCGATATAGGCCTGCATCTCGTCGTCGGACCAGGCGGCGATCGGGTTGATCTTCACCAGTCCGAACGCCTCGTCGAACGAGATGAGCGGGGCGTTGGCCCGAGTCGGGGCCTCCACGCGGCGGATGCCGGTGACCCAGGCGTTGTAACCGACGAGCGAGCGCTTCAGCGGCACAACCTTGCGCAACCGGCAGCATTCACCGGCGTCACGCGCGAACAAATCCTTGCCGAGCAGCTGATCCTGTTCGGCCACCGTGTTTTCCGGCCGCACATTGATCACATTCACGCCGTACACGGCCTCCACCGCATCGCGGGTGCCGATGGTCTCGGCGAAGTGGTAGCCGGTGTCCAGGAACAGCACGTCCACGCCCGAATGCACCTGGGCGGCAAGGTGAACCAGCACACCGTCCTGCATATTCGAGGCGACGATGTAGCCGGTGCCGAAGGTGTCCTCGGTCCATTGCAGCAGCTCCGCTGCCGAAGCGTTGGACCCGAGTTCGGCCGCGCCTTTTTCGGCGATCGCCCGCAACTCGTCTTCGGACAGCTTCGCGGGCAGGTCCGCCGATACTTGATCTGTTGTCACGCTTGGTCTCCCGTTCACCTGAGGTCGGCCTCGTCGGCGCGAACGGCCCATTGGGCAAACCGCTCGCCGTCCTCGCGGTGCTTGATGAAGTTGCGCACCACCCGCTCGATGTAGTCGCCGAGCTCGTCGGTGGTCACCTTGTGCTGACGCAGTTTGCGACCGAAGGCGCTGTCGAAGCCGAGGCTGCCACCGAGATGAACCTGGAAACCCTCGACGTGATTCCCGGCGCCGTCATCGATCAGCTGACCCTTGAAACCGATATCGGCGATCTGCGCACGTGCGCAGGAGTTCGGGCAGCCATTGATATTGATGGTCACCGGAACATCCAGCTGCGCATTGAGATCGGCGAGCCGCTCCTCCAGCTCCGGCACCAGCGCCTGGGAGCGCTTGCGGGTCTCGGCGAAGGAGAGCTTGCAGAATTCGATGCCCGAGCAGGCCATCAGGTTCCGGCGCCACAGCGACGGACGTGCCTGCAGGCCAAGGGGTTCCAGTTCGTCGATCAGCGCGTCGACCTTATCGTCGGCGATATCGAGAATGATCAGCTTCTGATAGGGGGTGAACCGGATGCGGTCCGAGCCGTACTTTTCCGCCGCCTCGGCGACCTTGGTCAAGACGGTGCCCGACACCCGGCCCGCGATGGGGGAGAAGCCGATCGCATTGAGCCCGTTGCGCAGCTTCTGCACGCCGACGTGATCGATCGGCTTCTTGGGCTGCTCCGGCGCCGGGCCGTCGATCAGCTTGCGCTTCAGGAACTCGTCCTCGAGCACCTGACGGAACTTTTCGATGCCCCAGTCCTTGATCAGGAACTTCAGCCGCGCCTTGGTGCGCAGGCGACGGTAGCCGTAATCGCGGAACAGCGAGACGACGGCCTCCCACACATCGGGCACCTCGTCCAGCGGCACCCACACGCCGACGCGCTGGGCCAGCATCGGATTCGTCGACAGACCGCCGCCGACCCACAGATCCAGACCGGGACCGTGCTCTGGGTGATTCACTCCGACGAACGCGACGTCATTGATCTCGTGCACCACATCCTGCTGGCCCGAGATCGCGGTCTTGAATTTGCGCGGCAGGTTGGAGTACTCCTTCTTGCCGATGTAGCGGCGCACGATCTCATCGATCGCGGGCGTCGGGTCGATGATCTCGTTCAGCGATTCACCGGCCAGCGGCGAACCGAGCACCACGCGTGGGCAGTCGCCGCATGCTTCAGTGGTCTTGAGTCCGACGCCTTCGATCCGCTTCCAGATCTCGGGGACGTTCTCCACCTCGATCCAGTGGTACTGGACGTTCTCGCGATCGGACAGGTCGGCGGTATCGCGGGCGAACTCGGTGGAGATCTGGCCGAGGGTCTTCAGCTGTGCGACATTCAGCGCGCCCGCATCGCAGCGGATGCGCATCATGAAGTACCTGGCCTCGAGAATGTCGATGTTCTCGTCACCGGTCCAGGCGCCGTCATAGCCCTGTTCGCGCTGGGTGTAGAGACCCCACCAGCGGAACCGGCCGCGCAGATCGCCCTTGTCGATGCTGTCGAAACCCTGTTTGGAATAGATGTTCTCGATCCGGGCCCGGACGTTGAGCGGGTTGTCGTCCTTCTTGGACTGCTCGTTCGGGTTCAGCGGCTCGCGGTAGCCGAGCGCCCACTGGCCCTCGGCCTTGCGGCGCACCGGCTTACCGGTGCGGGCACGCGGGCCGGCCGGCGCCTCGCTGCGGGGACGGTCCGGGCGGACGCGCCGCTCGGCGGCCGGGCGCGCGTGCGGCCCGGAACCGGGCTGATCCGGGTGACCGGCGTCGGTGCTCGACGTCATGGGGTCGCTCCTGCTGGGTGGGGGTACATCCGTGCTGAGAGCGTGAGGGGCTGACTCACGCGTGCGGTGTCAGCGGGCCGATGTCCATCGGAATCGGAAGATGACCGGGAAATCCGGGAATGGGCGCCGCTGTGCTACCGGGAGGAACCGGGCAGACAGCAGGCGCTGCATACGCGCTTGTAGTCGACGTGGCGACGTGCCACAAGTCGTACTCCAGATCCGCGCATGCGCCTATTGTGCCACGTCAGGATGGCCGTTCCGACCGCAAGGCCGTATTTCCCGCGAAATCGAGGGAAATTCCCTGGACTGCCGGTGTCGATTGTGATGGTGGTCATAGTTGGCGGGCTGAATGCGTCGCATGATTCGTCATGATCATCGTAGGTGACCCGTCTCACGGCAGCTTGACCTCGAGCTACCTCGAGGTTGCAAGCTCTGTGCCATGAGCACCACAGCTGCCGCCACCGATACCGACCTCGACGCTATCCGCGAGGTCGTCGCCACCATCGAGCACTCACAGCAGAACGAACTCGTGGACGAATTCGTCGGCCTGTTCCGCGAAGACGCGATCTGGACCACCGGTGGCGGTAAGCGACTGTTCGGCCGTGCGGCCATCGCCGAATTCACCGCCCAGGTGTTGCCGGGTGCGATGCGCAACGGCACCGCGACCTACGAGGTCGAACATGTGCTGTTCATCCGCCCCGATGTCGCCGCGGTCAAGGTGGTCCAGCGCTATTTCGACGGTGACGGGCAGCTGTCCGGGCAGGGGTCGCCCATGTACGTCATGTCCAAGGAAAGCGGCCGCTGGCTGCTCACCGCGAACCAGAACACCGTCGTCGCCGACTGAACCCACTCGCATCGGCTCGGGGCAGCGGCGGGCACCGTAGGAACGTAGCGTGAATACCGTCCTTCAGGGCGAGGAGAAACGCGTCGACTCTGCGCCCGACGCGGTCCAGGTTCACACGTGTGGCTGGGCCTGCCGCTCGAAATGCTGATCGGGGCGCCGTCACCGGGGCCCTCGCTGCGCGTTCCTCGAGCCAGGAAGCCCCCGCCTTCAGCTTCATGCGGAGGAGGAATCAAAATGGTGGGGTGAGTTCTGCTGCCCCGATCGAAGCCGACACGCCAGCCCTCGTGCTGCGCGACTTCGGGGGCGGGCCGTTCGGGATCTATATCCACGTGCCGTTCTGTGCGACACGCTGTGGGTACTGCGATTTCAACACCTACACCGCCGGGGAGTTGGGCACGTCGGCGTCACCGCAATCCTGGCTGGACGCGCTGCGCGGTGAATTGGCGACGGCGGCCGAGCGGTTCGCGGTGCTGCCGACGGCGACGCCCGAGGTGGCGACGATCTTCGTCGGCGGTGGCACACCGTCGCTGCTCGGCGGTGACGGTTTGGCCGCCGTGCTGGCCGCGGTGCGCGCACATTTCACCCTCGCCGCCGATGCCGAGGTGACCACCGAATCCAACCCGGAGTCGACGTCGCCGGAGTTCTTCGAGCGGATCCGTGCGGCCGGGTTCACCCGGGTGTCGCTGGGGATGCAGTCCGCCGCCGAGCATGTGTTGAAGGTGCTGGATCGGACCCATACGCCGGGCCGGGCCGTCGCCGCGGCGCGGGAAGCGCGCGCCGCCGGATTCGACCATGTGAACCTGGACCTGATCTACGGCACCCCCGGCGAGCGCGACGGCGATCTCGACGCGAGTTTGGACGCGGTGCTGAGTGCGGGCGTCGATCACGTCTCGGCGTACTCGCTCATCGTCGAGGACGGCACCGCCCTGGCGCGCCGCGTCCGCCGCGGTGAACTGCCCGCCCCCGATGACGATGTGCTCGCCGCCAGGTACGAGCGCATCGACTCCCGGCTGAGCGCGGCGGGCCTGGCCTGGTACGAGGTATCCAATTGGGCCGCAGGCGATGCCGCCCGCTGCCGCCACAACCTGGGCTACTGGGACGGCGGTGACTGGCTCGGCGCTGGTCCCGGCGCACACAGTCATGTCGGTGGCGTCCGCTGGTGGAATGTCAAACACCCGGCGCGCTATGCCGATACGGTCGCTCGCGGTGGACTGCCCGCGGCAGGCTGGGAAACCCTCACCGCCGACGAACAGCACACCGAACGCGTCATGCTCACCGTCCGTTTGCGCACCGGCCTACCGCTGAACGAACTGGCCCCAGCGGAATCCGCCGCCGCGGACCGAATCATCGCCAACGGCCTGGCAATTCGCTCGGGCGACCGACTCATCCTCACCGACCGCGGCCGCCTACTCGCTGACGGCGTCGTCCGCGACCTTCTGACCTGACCGCATACTTTCTGCTGCTAACGCTTGCGAGCCGCTGCCGGACTCTTCTCCGCATCAGCGGTGGGCACACGGCAGCGGATGGCGGCGATCCGACAGTGCGTGCGGTCGACAGGGTCCGTTTTCGTGGTGCATCCGCTTGGGGGACATCCGGGTCTTGTGAGTTCTCCGAATGTCCGCGGTAGGCCCGCCGAATAAACTCGGTTGCACTATCACAGATCGGTAAAGGCGCGTAGGCTGCGCAGCAACCCAAGGAGTCTTATGCCACCGGCACGTCACATCACGCTGATCTCCGAACAAGGTGAATTCGCCGAGTCGCGGGCCGCCGAAAAGGCGGAAAACGCACGTCAGAGTGCGATTGCCGCGCGGACCGTCGCCAGCCACGCCGAGAATGCCGCAGACTGTGTGGCCTTATTGGCGATGCTCGGTCTGGACGCGATGGCGGGCAAGATGGCCAAGAGCGCGCAGGCCCAGCTGTAACCTCCCGCGAGTGCGGCCACCTGCCGCCATTCGCACGGCGACATGCCGTATGCCGCGCCGAATCGGTGGGCGATATGCGATGGGTCGTGCAGGCCCCAGCGGCGCGCGGTCATCGCGTTAGAGCGATGTCTGCTGTCTGGGCGGACCAGTTTGCCGCACACCCGGTTCCACCACTGGCTGATGATCCGCTGCTCGCGGCGGTATCCGGCGTTCGGCGGTGCGGCCCTGTCACCGGCCGGTTTCGCTCGCCGATAGCGGCCGGTCGTGCACTGTCGGTCGAGAATCGTGCAAAGTCGGGACTGCTGGCGCGGTCGCTTCTAGGCTTCGAAACAGTCATCGACGCAGGTTGGCTCCACCTGTCCCGAAGAGGTCTCGTGCCCCGACCGCTGATACGGCCGGTTCACGATGCCGCACTGGATTTCCTGGCGAAGAACGACTCATCAGCGAAAGGGTAGGACTCCGATGAAGATCACCCGTAGCTTCCGCGCCGCTCTTGCGGCGCTCATCCTCACTTTCCCGCCCGTCCTGGCGGTTGCTCCAGCGACCGCCGCACCCCTGCCGACGATCGTGCTGGTGCATGGTGCCTTCGCCGACACCACGAGCTGGAACGGCGTCGCCGCGGTGCTGCGCGACCACGGTTATCCGGTGGTTGTTCCCGACAATCCGCTGCGCGGCCCGGCGAACGACGCCGCAGCCGTGCAGCGGGCGCTGGACACGATCTCGGGACCCATTGTGCTGGTCGGTCATTCATACGGCGGTTTCGTCATCAGCAATGTGCACGACCCGAAAGTCCAAGCGCTGGTCTACATCGCGGCCTTCGCCCCGGTGCAGGGTGAAATCGGGCTGCTCGAACTCGACCCGATCCGCTTCCCCGGCAGCCAGCTGGTGCCGCCGACATTGCAATTCAGCGTCGTTGACGATCCAAATGGCTTGGCGGGCAGGAATCTCGACAGCTACATCGCACCCGACCGCTTCAACGAAGTCTTCGCCCAAGACGTAGGCCCCGACGTCGCGGCCGATCTGCTCGCCCACCAACGCTCCCTCGCCGTCGCCGCCAACATCGAACCCTCCGGCGCACCCGCATGGTCCTCGATCCCGAGCCGGTTCCTCGTCTCGGCCTACGACCACGTGATTCCCCCTGCCGCCCAACGCTTCATGGCAAACCGAATGGGCGCGACCACCTCCGAAATCGCCTCGTCCCACGCCTCCCTGGTCTCCCACCCCGCCGAGGTTGCTGCCGTAGTGGAGTCCGCCGCCGGCCAATGACTACTGGCCTGTCGAGTGGCGCGGTCGACAGCTCCCAACGGACGCACGAGCACGTTTCGCGTGGACTCGGTCGACGGCCGGCGATATCGGACGAGCTTCGCCGCCGGCGTGAACACCCGCGGCGAAGCTCGTC